>JBEGKV010000165.1:0-2677 GCA_041183925.1 Actinomycetota bacterium | reverse complement strand
CGAATCGAGAACGCATATCCTCGGTCGGGAGTGACGTTAATTTCCACTGCGGATTCGGACAGACCCAGCAGTTCGAGCGCATCTGTGCCGACATCTGGGTCGAGACCCATCTCTGCAAGGCGAATGATGCCGTCGTGGCCTTCGCCGAGTCCCAGCTCCTTGGCCGAGGCCATCATGCCGTCAGAGACGTGACCATAGGTTTTGCGAGCAGCAATGGGGAATGGACCAGGGAGAACTGCACCGGGCAGGGTGACAACAACCTTGTCACCGACAAAGAAGTTTCCCGCACCACAGACAATGCCATGGATGGCGTCGCCCCCATCGGCGGCAACCTGACCATCTGGAGCTACACGAACCTGACACCACCGAATGGTCTTGCCATTGCTTTGAACCTCTGGGGTGAATTCGAGGACCTCGCCGACCACAATGGGGCCGGAAATGTCTCCGCCGTGAATATCTTCTTCTTCGAAACCCACTTTGACCAGATCTGCTTGAACCTGTTCGGGAGTGATGTCAGAAGCGAGGTCGACGTATTCGCCGAGCCAACTCAAGGGGACGCGCATCAGACCACCATTCCAAACTGCTGGCTAAAGCGAACATCGCCTTCGACCATGTCGTGCATATCGCTGACGTCATTGCGGAACATGAGCGTGCGCTCAACACCCACACCGAAAGCGAAACCGGAATACACCTCAGGATCAATGCCTGCCGAACGCAGAACATTGGGGTTCACCATGCCACAGCCACCCCACTCGATCCAGCGAGCACCACCAGCGAAGGTGGGGTGCCAGACATCTAGTTCTGCAGAAGGCTCAGTGAAGGGAAAATAGTTGGGACGCAAGCGAATCTTGGCGCCGTCACCAAACATGATGCGTGCCGCATGTTCAAGAGTTCCACGCAGGTGAGCCATGGTGAGGCCCTTGTCAATGGCCAAACCTTCAACCTGAGTAAACACAGGGGTGTGGGTGGCATCGAGTTCATCTGTGCGGTAAACACGACCTGGAGCAAGAACATAAATAGGAACTTCGCGTTCCAACATGGAACGCACTTGCACCGGAGAGGTGTGGGTTCTCAGCACAAGGTGCGAGTCAACAGGTTCCACGAAGAACGTGTCCTGCATGGCACGTGCCGGGTGGTCTGCATCAAAGTTCAACGCATCAAAGTTGAACCATTCACCCTCCAACTCGGGTCCTTCTGCAATTTCCCAGCCCATGCCCACGAAGGCATCGCAGATACTTTCCTGCAGCAGCATGAGTGGGTGACGACCGCCTGCACTCCAGCGCGATGCTGCTGCTGTGACATCTACCTTTTCGGCAGCAAGCTGAGCAGTTTGCTCCTCACGCACGATGGCTTCTTCACGCTCAGTGAAAGCCTGGTTGACCTGTGCCCGTGCTTGACCGACGAGCTTGCCAGCTGCAGCTTTCTGATCACCGGGGACATCTTTCATCAAGGCATTCAACTGCGCCAGAGTAGATGACTCCCCCAGGTGGGAAGTACGGACAGCCTTAAGAGCAGTGGAATCGACGGCAGCAGCGAGAGCTGCCAGGGCGTCGTTAACCGCAGCAGTTACGACAGCTTCGGAGATTTCAGTAGGTACAGACACAGTTCTCAAGTTTAGTTGTCGCTTAGCTGTTCACATTCACCCTCACCGAGCGAATGAAGGCTCACTCAAACAAGAGTTGCTCCTAAGAAATCTCCCATCCAGGTACGAACTGCCCGGAGGCAATGTGGATTTACGGATCCTCGGACTCCAAGAATGCGGTCTCGGGAAATAGTGCGAATCTGTTCTGTCATGATCCACGAGTCAACCGATAAGCCGGTTGGGCCTTCCGACTTGACGTGATTGGGCCAGCCCCGGTTCTTCTTTGTGAGTGGAACCACAATAGCCATGGTGTCTACCACGGAGAGGTAATTCTCTGATGAAACAATCAACACGGGCCGACGCCCCGTTTGTTCTCTGCCCTGCGTTGGCGACAGATCTGCCCAGACAATCATTCCGGGAAGAAGCTGACTACCAATTTTCATCGCTCAGCCCATCTAAATCTGAGCCTGAAATATTCGCGCTCTCAGCGTGATACTCGATCCAGTCCTGAGGCGTCATCTGCGCAAGGGCTTGCCTCATGGCATCCCACCTCAGTTCACGAGCGTGCAAATCTTCCAGAAAATTGAGGTGTTCCTCAATGGTCAGATTCTGCTTTGCTGCATTTGATTTGATGCGATCCCGAGTTGCTTTGGAGAGCTTAATCGTCGTGGGTGCTGCTCCGGCCTCAAGTGCATTAGTCATACTTTCAGAATACCAAAAGTATGACTATTCGAATAGCCCGCTATGCCTTGTTGTGGGCAAAGGCGCTTTCGTAGATGAGCACAGCAGCCGCTGTAGCCAAGTTCATGGATTCTGCATCGCCATAAATGGGCACAGTGATGGCCTTCTCCGCCAACGCAAAGTGTTCATCACTCAAACCGCGAGCTTCGTTACCAAACAACCACGCAGTGGGAGCATCCAGAACACCATTGCTCCGAGCAAGCACGAGATCTTCACCCTTGATGTCGGCCGCGAGAAGCTGTAGTCCAGCTTCTCGCACATAAGGAAGAACGTTCTCGAGTTCCACATCCACCGTGATGGGCATGTGGAATAAGGAACCGGTCGTTGAGCGCACAACCTTGGGGTTGTAGAGAT
>JBEGKV010000164.1:0-2697 GCA_041183925.1 Actinomycetota bacterium | reverse complement strand
TGTGACCATGGTGGAGAAAGCTCCTCCCGCAGGTGCCCTCCTCAAAGTCAATGCCGAGCTCATTCGCTCAGCAGGAAAGCTCGATGCCCTCTCGACGCGGGTTGTGATTGCTTCTGTGGCGGCCTATCTCGGCAATGCACCTTCCGAACTATTCGACATTGTCTTCGTGGATCCACCGTATGAGCTGAGCGAAGCAGAAGTGAGTCACTGCTTAGAACTATTGGTGCCTCACCTGGCGGAAGAAGCAGAAGTGGTTCTCGAGCGCAGCACGCGAACTGGTTTACCGGAACTTCCTGCAGAGATCATTCTCGATAAATCGAAAGCATATGGTGAGACGACCATCCACTGGCTCTCCCGGGCATAGTCGGTTCTCAACCATAAACTGAAGTCATGCCCAGCTCAGATGCCTTGCTCGACGCAAAGTTGGAGCCAGTGGTGGGCAGCAAAACAGCCGCAGCGCTCAAGAAAGCTTTCGGAATACTGACCGTGGGTGATTTCTTTGCCCACTATCCCAGGCGATATGCCCAACGTGGAGAGCTCACCGCCATCGCTGACGTTCCTCTGAATGAAAGCGTCACCATTGTTGCTGAAGTGCTGGATGTTCGAGAGCGACCGATGCGTGCTCGTCAGGGATCCATTCTGGAAGTGCGCATCACTGATGGTCGTTCCGGCGGGATTATGACGCTCACTTTTTTCAATCAGGCTTGGCGGGCAAAAGATCTTAAGGCCGGAGCGCGAGGTATTTTTGCTGGCAAAGTCGGGGCTTATCGGGGCGCCCTGCAGCTCGCACACCCTGATTATGAGCTCTTTGATGGCGAGGACGACCGGGACGTCACGGACAGCGATGCTGCCAAGTGGGCGCAACAACCCATCCCGATATATCCGGCAACCAGCACTCTAGCTTCCTGGCAAATTGCGAAGACGATGGATCTTGCACTGGCAACACTTCGTGGGGGAGCAGAGCTTGCCGATCCAGTTCCTCAGGAAGTTCGTGATGCACGAAAGCTGCTTCCACTCACTGAAGCTGTGCTCAAGATTCATCAACCAGAAACAGATGTGGATTGGAAGCAGGCTCGCGAAACCCTGCGCTTCCAGGAAGCTTTCGTGCTGCAAGCTACATTGCTGGATCAACGTGCCAAGGCCAAGGCTCAAGCCGCGACCCCACGAGCTGGAAAACCGGGAGGTTTTCTTGACCAGCTCGATGCCCGGCTACCCTTCACTCTCACCGAGGACCAACGCCAGACGGGCTCAGAAATCAGTGAAGACTTGCTCTCCACCCATCCTATGAATCGGTTGGTTCAGGGTGAAGTGGGCTCCGGGAAAACTCTCGTGGCGCTGCGAGCAATGCTGCAGGTGGCCGACTCTGGCGGCCAGGCAGCTTTGCTAGCGCCTACTGAAGTTCTTGCTTCCCAGCATCTTCGCTCGATCACCAACATGCTGGGACCAGACCTTTCCGCCGCACTCATGCCAACACTGATCACAGGGCAACTCCCTGCCGCCGCCAAGCGACAGGCATTGTTGCGCACGGTTTCGGGGCAGGCGCGCATCGTGATTGGAACCCATGCGTTGTTGAGTGACAAGGTGGAATTCTTTGACCTGGGGTTGGTTGTTGTCGACGAACAACACCGTTTCGGTGTGGAACAGCGGCAAGCTTTGAGGGTGAAGACGGAGCTCACCCCTCACGTTCTTGTTTTGACTGCTACTCCCATTCCACGCACTGTGGCCATGACAGTTTTTGGGGACTTAGATGTTTCCGTGATCGCAGGCCTTCCTGCCGGACGCGCGGGAATCACCAGCCATGCCGTTGTCCTGTCTGAACATCCCACATGGATGACCCGGGTGTGGGAACGCGTTGAGGAGGAACTTGCCCAAGGCAGGCAGGCTTTTGTGGTGTGTCCCGCAATCGACGCAGCAGGAGCGCCAGAGGAGGACGTGGACGCCCTCGTCGAAGACGAGCTCCTGGATCCAGATCAGCCACAACCAGAGAAGGCTTCCGTCGAGGCAATCACAGCGTTACTTCAGGAACATCCCCAGCTAGGAAAACGACGTATTGCCGCCCTGCATGGCCGCATGAGCAGCGAGGACAAAGACGCAGTGATGCAAGCCTTCGCTGCAGGGAACATTGATGTGATCGTGGCCACGACCGTCATCGAAGTCGGCGTGGATGTTCCGAACGCTTCAACCATGGTGGTTTTAGACGCTGATCGTTTTGGTGTGTCACAACTGCATCAGCTCCGCGGCCGCGTGGGCCGAGGGGGAGTGCCAGGATTGGCGCTCTTTGTCACCCATGCTCAGTCCGGTACCACTGCGTATGAACGGGTGGAAGCGGTCGCCAGCACAACAGACGGTTTTGAACTCGCGCGCATCGACCTCGAACTGCGCAGCGAGGGAAATGTGCTGGGAACGAGCCAATCAGGCGGCAGGTCCTCTCTCCGAATACTCAGAGCAGCGCGGGACGGCGATGTCATCGCCGACGCCCGCGACGCAGCGGCAGAAGTTTTGGGGTCTGACCCCTCTTTGTCTGCCCATCCGGCACTGCAGAATGCAATATCTCGACGTCTGAATGAGAGCGAACGAGATTTTCTGAACAAAAACTGAGCAATCTGAGGAAATATTCAGCATGCTCGGAGTGAATTTGCGTAGTCTTGAGCCATGCGCAGGATCGCCGTTGTACCTGGATCATTTGACCCCGTCACC
>JBEGKV010000163.1:0-2705 GCA_041183925.1 Actinomycetota bacterium | reverse complement strand
CTTTATGGGCGTGGATGATCCCCACCGTTCATTTGACTCTTTGTCGAGGATGGAACGCTCACTCGAATCACTCCAGTCAGAGGACATCCTCGACGACAGCTCACCCGAGCTCACAATTGGTGTTGCCCATGCTCCCTACCAGCGGATCCTGAACGAGTTTGTCTCCCTCGGAGCAGAGGTTATCTTTGCCGGTCACACCCACGGTGGACAGGTGTGTGTTCCTGGCTATGGTGCACTCGTGACCAATTGCGATATTCCTCGTGACCAGGTGAAAGGTTTGAGCACGTGGCACCACGGTGGCCACAGCGCTGCTCTGAACGTCTCTGCCGGTGTGGGCACGTCTATTTATGCCCCCGTGCGCTTTGCGTGCCCGCCAGAGGCGACACTGATCACCCTGACAGCCCGGGACGCTTAGAAATAAACCTCTTTACGGAACATGCGGTTGAGTTTGCCGGCAATGCGGTAACCAAAGGTGTTCCATCGGTTCGTTGCTGACTGGTTAATCACGAGGTCATAGGTTCCCGTGCGATCAATCACGGTGGGGCTCAGACTCGTCTTGAACATGCCAATGCCGTGCAGATGGTGCGTGGGGTCTTTGAGCTGATCTGAGGGCGGGCTACCCATCATGTCGTAGCTGGAAGCCTGGCCTCGTGCCTTGTGCCATTCAATAATGTGCCATTGCAGTGCATGGCTTGCCCCATACGCCTTGCGGTCTCGAATAGAAGCACCGTCTTTGTACCAGGCCTTGGTACCCATCCAGCCGGTATACGCACCGGCAACAACGTCGCCATCGACATAGGCAAAGAACATCTTTCCTTGGTCACGGTTGGCGTATTCATTCCAGAAAGAGACGTAGTACTCATAGGTGCGGATCATGAAACCGGCATCATCACCGGTGACCCCCAGCAGGCTATACATCCGGCGCATGTTGTCCTCGGTCAGAGGAACTTCCTGCACCGTAACGCCATCACGTGCCGCACGGCGAATGGCATAACGCCCCTTTTGAGGCATCTCGGCCAAGATGGTGTCGATATCGGGAGTCAGATCGAGCATGACGGTCGAAGAAATGGGCTGGACGTTATCCACCTTGATTAACCCAGCAGCAGTGAGTGTTTTCCTTGCCTGCTCGCTATCCAGGAGTTCTGTTTCGAGCTTGACCAGAAACACACCGTGTTCAGTAGCGAATGTTTTAAGAGCAGGCACAACAGCAGCCAACTGCTCGGCAGAGCCAAAGCCGGGACCCGTGGGAGAATACCAGATCAGTCCCAGAGTGGGGATTTTGCGTTCAATGAAGAGGCCGGCAACGCGAGGAGACTCGGGGGTGTTGGCCTCGTTGAAGATCAGATGACGGGCAGTCCAGCCGCCGAGGGCTTTCGCAAGGGCGAAGCTCTCGGACTGATACATCGCTCCCCCGTCAGGGTTGCTCACAACCAGATTGTCCCAATTGGCAATCTCTGCGTCGGTCGCGAAGCGCACTGGAAGAGTCATCGAACTAAGCTTAGAGCACGGAGTGTGGCTTCCCTTGGAGCCCTCAGCAGTGGAAGGAAACCTGTCATGGCCTCTTCCACGATTGCTCGGGCAAGCACCCTGATGGCTGCAGGAACGACCGCTTCGCGTATCCTCGGCTTCGTTAAAGCAATGGTTTTGGCCACCGCAATTGGTGTCACCGCCTCGGTTGGTGCGGACTCTTTTGCCGTGGGAAACATGCTCCCCAACAGCGTCTATATGGTGCTCATTGGTGGTGTGCTCAGTGCTGTGCTGGTGCCCCAGATCGTGCAAGCGATGGCCGGCCATGACGGCGGTAGTGGGTATGTCAACAAGCTGGTCACCATCGCCATGGTTTTCTTGCTCGTCATCACTGGGTTGGCCATGGCGTTCGCTCCGCTTCTGGTCAAGCTTTATGCCATGGCATGGTCTCCAGAACAGTTAGCCCTGGCTGTGGGTTTTGCCTACTGGTGTTTGCCACAGATATTTTTCTATGGCTTATTCAACATTCTGGGAGAAGTCCTCAACGCGAAGAAAGTCTTTGGACCTTCCTCCTGGGCGCCTGTGCTCAACAATGTTGTTGCGATTACGGGACTGGTCATCTACATCGTGGTGTTCGGCGCAGACCCTGACGGTAATCGAGGCGTAGGCGACTGGCACCCCGCACAGATTGCTCTCTTGGCTGGAAGTGCAACACTCGGTGTGATCATTCAGGCGGTCATCCTGTCCGTGGCGTGGCGCAGGGCAGGCATTCGCTACCGCCCCGACTTCGTTTGGCGCGGAGTCGGATTTAGTGCACTGGGTAAAATCGCGGGATGGTCTCTGGCCACCGTCATCGTGATGCAACTCGGCGGAATCGTCACCACGAACGTGGCCAGCACGGCATCAGGCCAGGGCGCTTCTGTCGCTGCCTTGCAATACGCCTGGCTGATCTTCATGCTGCCGTATTCGATTTTGGCGTTCTCGATTGGTACCGCCTACTTCACTCGCCTGGCCGAGCATGCGCGCAATGACAAGCCGGAAGAAATGCGTGCAGATGTGTCATCTGCCCTGCGCGTGATTGGGCTGGTGATGACCGGCTCTGCTGCCATCATCTTCATCACGGCGCCGTTTATTGCCCTCGTGTTGATGGATGGTGCCAAGCCAGCAGATATCGCCGCTCTGGCCGTGGTGATCATGATGTATATCTTGAGCCTGACCCCCTACGGCATGCTGTTTGT
>JBEGKV010000162.1:0-7037 GCA_041183925.1 Actinomycetota bacterium | reverse complement strand
CAAGCACGAGTTGCACATCTGGTTGCGGACATTTCTCCCCAGGCCTATGCGGATGTGACAGCACAGAGTGCTGCCCCATTTCCTCAATTTGATTTTGGCCTGGGTGCTGTCAAGCGAGGCCTGCTGGGTCTCACCGAACGTGTTGGAGGATCTGTCGATGTTCTGGAACGTGATCTTGCCCGTGCTGCTTAGGACTTCTGCTGGATGCGGTCGTGGGAATTGCAGTGCATCCTGCTGCCCTGGCATATGTTCTGGTGCCTGTTCTGTTCGGAGTGCTGGGGTTTTTAGGGATGCGGTATTTGCTCACCCGCGCAGCACACACGCGAGTGAAGCGTATTGATGCGCAGCTTCCAGCGGTCTGGGAATTCTTATCCCTCAGTTTGGCTGCCGGGGAGGGCCTCCCTGATGCGCTGCGTCGAATGGCACATATCGGTCACGGTGATGTCACCGATGAGTTCCGCACTGTCATTGTCGATGTTGACTTGGGTGTTCCGTTAGCTACTTCGCTCAAGAATCTGAGTGCTCGTCTCGCTATTCCTGCACTGTCTCGGGGAATCGAACAGATTCTGGGTGCTCTCAATCGGGGGACTCCCGTCTCTGCTGTCCTCCAGGCCCATGCCGTGGATGCTCGTGAGGATGCTAAACGTCGATTGCTCGAAAGTGCCGGGCAGAAGGAAGTCGTCATGTTGGTGCCACTGGTCTTTTTGATTCTGCCGGTGACCATCGTGTTCGCGGTTTTCCCAGGACTTCTTGTTATTCAATCCGGCTTCTAAGCCACTACCGAAAGGAAACATCATGATCACCTCATTGATAATCAAGGCCGCAGGCCGACTTCGTGACGAGCGCGGAGATGTGCCCGGTTGGGTACTCATCACCTTGATGACGGCGGGCCTGGTCATTGCGCTCTGGGCAATCGCGGGGCCAGCACTGGGCACTGTTTTCGACCAGGCCATCTCCCGCGTGGTGAGCTTCTAGAGATACGTCCGTCTCGTGAAGCTGTTGTGGAGAAGTGACGAAGGCTCTGCCGTCGTTGAGTTCGTGTTTGTAGGGATACTGCTTACTGCTCTGACGTTGGGTGTTCTACAGCTCGGCCTTGCTCTCCATGTTCGCAACACCCTGCAAGATGCTGCCTCGGAGGGGGCTCGTTGGGCATCCCTAGTGGGTTCCTCCCCTCAGGAAGGGCTCAACAGAACTCGAGAACTCATCACCACCGCAGTGGGCGCTCGCTATGCCACCGACGTCACCGTGAGTGCGTCCCAGTGGCAAGGAGCTCCCGCCGTCGTCATGACGGTTATCGCACCCATCCCCATGGTGGGGTTGTGGGGACCTGATGCCAGCATGGAGGTGAGCGGCCATGCTGCTCAAGAAGTTCTGGGATAAGGCCCGAACTGACCAGGGATCAGCTTCCCTCGAGTTCATCACCGCGGGGATGCTACTGCTCGTGCCGGTTGTGTATCTGGTGATGGCAGTGTCGGCAGTTCAAGGGGCGACGCTGGCCACGGAAGGCGCAGCTCGTCATGCGGCCAGAGTCTATGTTCAAGCAGCGAATCAGAGCGTTGCGACAGCGCAAGCTCAGCACGCGGTCAATGTGGCGCTGGCAGATTTTGGAATTGCATCAGATAACGCCCGTGTGAACATCACCTGCGCATCAAGTTGCCTCACACCTCGGGCTCTGGTGACCGTTTCGGTCGCGGTTGATGTCCCCATGCCTCTGGTTCCAACGGTGCTCAATCTGCATCAGCTTGCTGTCGTTCCGGTCTCCGCGCAGGCCAGTGAGCTGGTCTCCAAATTCCATGCGGGTGCACGATGAGCAAGCGTGCACTCCACCGTCTCCGGGAAGATGATGAAGGCTCAAGCCTGATCCTGATCATCGCGGCAGGTTTGCTGTGTATCGCCGTGGTCCTCGGTGTGATGGCAGCCACGAGTCTCTATATCGAACGGAAGAGACTCTTCACGGTTGCAGACGGAGCAGCGCTCGCCGCGGCGGAAGCCTTCAGTCTGGACGAGGTTGTTTTTGTCAACGGTGCACCCCGTGTTCAGCTCAGCACTGGCGCAGTTGCACAAGAAACGCGCCGGTATCTTTCTCTGATCCCCGCTGCTGATAGTTCAGGCATCGGTGTTGTTTCAGCGCTCACTCGTGACGGCCGCAGTGCAACCGTCACTTTGCAGAAAACGTGGAGACCACCGGTGGTGTCAGTCTTTTTCCCCGAGGGAATGTCACTGAGCGTGACGTCGACCGCGCGCACGGTGTTGCACTAGCGCTCTAGTGAATATCGGTTGCGGTGCCAGAGACTTTCATCCGGGATCCGCCGATGGTCAGCATGATGGAGCTGGGACGCCCCATGTCATCGCCTTGGAAGATAGTGACGTGATCACCCGAGCCATAAATACCGTTATCGCGGAAGTAAGCTCCCAGCGCCGCGCCCTCGTCGGGGAAGACGAGCTGCAACGTGGTCCAGCCATGTTCCAACATGAGTTCACGCAGCACGTCGTAGTCATAATCCAGCGAGGCAAGGCGCTCGCGTGAATCTGCGACCAAAATAGGGTGTGCATTTCCCACGAATCCCACAGCGGGAACAAAGCGGGTATCGAGGTCCTCCTCATCCCAATCCAGGGCTTCGAGGATGTCATAGACCAGATCAGGATCCAGTGGCTGCACCGTTGCAGGAGGTGATGTGAGCGTGGCCACAACAGCGTCTCCTGCCACAGTCACGTCTACTTCAACGGGGCCAGCGTTAGTACTGAGCTCATAGATGCCGTCACCGTGTTCTCGTCCTAGCGCAATGCCCGAGGCAATGGTGGCGTGGCCACAGAAAGCGACTTCTGCTTCGGGGGTGAAATAACGAATTTGATAGGAATTCTCCCGGTCCGCATGGGGGGTGAGAAAGGCAGTTTCTGAATATCCGACTTCTTCGGCAACTGCCTGCATCTGGGTGTCGGTCATCCCCGAAGCATCCAGGACTACTCCGGCGGGATTACCGCCCTCGGGGTCGTCGCTAAAGGCTGTCAGCCGCAACACAGTCCGGTCAGACATGTTGACTACTTCTGTGTGTCTGGTTCGTGGTGACCGTCGTGCTTTTGAGTGAAGACGTCAGGTTTGAGTGCGAGCTTTTCGGCTTCTTCGTGGGTGAGAGCATCAGCTGCGGGGCTGTGCTTGTGACCTGCTTCTTTCTTGGCGCGGCGAGACTTCATCACAGACTGCACGTAGTGATACACGCTCGGGATCAGCACGATGACGACAACGCCAAGCAGTACTAAGTCGATGTAGTTCTGCACAAAGTGCGCGACGACGGGAATGTGGCCCACGCCAAAGCCGATGAAGGTCAGTCCAGCACCCCAGACCACCGCACCGATCAGGTTGTAGAGGCTGTACTTCTTGCGGTTCATGTGACCGACACCTGCAGCAACGGGGGCAAAGGTTCTCACGACAGGGACGAAGCGAGCAATGATGACGGCGAGACCGCCGTAACGGGTGAAGAACGCATTGGTGCGTTCTACGTTCTTCTTGCTGAAGAACCCTGACTCGTTCTTTTCAAAGACGCCAGGGCCAGCTTTGTGTCCGATGAAATAGCCCACTTCGCCACCGATGAAGGCGGCCAGGCTGATGGCCGCAGCGACGACAAAAATGTTGGCACCAAAGGCATCGGTAACGGTGAGAACACCTGCTGAGATGAGAAGAGTGTCACCGGGAAGTAAAAAACCAACTAATAGGCCGGTCTCGGCAAAGACGATGAATGCAACGCCAAGAAGGGCGTAGGGACCGAAGCCGTCGATGAGGTTTGCAGGGTCAAGCCACGGAATCAGTGAGGTGTGCATAGTGGTACCAGACTACCGGGCTGCTGCAGAGCAAGCTTTCAGCTATTTGCCAGACTCTTTACGGTCACGACGTTCCACAATCCAGGTGCGAACACTGAAGATAATCGACGCGAGGATGAAGAAACCGGCGATGACGTAGGCGGCAGCTTTGACGCCGGGAATGCTCGCGGCGTAGTAGCCCACGAGTGTGAGTCCCACGCCCCAGGCCAGTGCTCCGACCAGGTTGCTGGTGAGGAATTTGTAGTAGTTCATCTTGCCAATACCGGCCACCCAGGGAACAAAGACGCGAGCCCAGGGGATGAAGCGGGCAATCACAACAGACCACCAGCCGTACTTGTTGTAAAAGTTTTCTACCCGGCCAATGATGCGCAGCATCCGCGGGCCACTCTTTTTCTCGAGATACGGCCTGCCCAGGTGGCGTCCCAGGATAAATCCAACCTGGTCACCGACAAACGCAGCAATGCCAGTACCCAGAGCCAGTATCCAAATACTCAGACTTGGGGAAGCTGCGGTGACGAGCCCGGACGCGAAAAGCAACGAGTCGCCGGTAATGAACGGGATGAAAGCTCCCACGAATAAACCGGTTCCGGCAAAGACGAGACCCCACACGATGAGGTAAAAGAAAACGACGCCGACTTGAGAGAACAGATCAGCCATTTGTCCGTCAAGCGCGGAGGCGTGCAACATATTCGCTCTTTCTCAAAGGTGGGGGTGAGAAGTGTTGTACGGGAGAAGGGACTTGAACCCTCACGCCTCTCGGCACCAGAACCTAAATCTGGCGTGTATACCAATTTCACCACTCCCGCGAGTGTTACCTCACTAGTTTATTGCTCCGTCTGCGACCTGCTAGACCCGGACCCCTGTTATGTGGCTGTGGAGTGGTCACATTTCCACCAGTTGACTCTGAAGAGCCAATGATGCGTGCCCCCTTAGACTGTTCTCGTGGCTAAATTCATCAAAACTCCCTTCACCATTGAGGTCTATGACCTTATGCACCGTCCAGGTGAGCACCGTGAACGCGAGTATGAGATTGCCGCTCCTGAGAAGTTGGGGGAGGGCATCATTGCTGTTCCCGCTGGTGAAAATATTCACATCGATCTGCGTTTAGAGTCTCTCGGTGACGGCATTTTGGTCTCCGCAGAGGTCGAAACTGTGGCCATCGGAGAGTCAGGAACTTTTCGCGTATTCTGTAGATGAAGCATTTGATTATGAGGTTCACGACGACCACGTGGATCTTGAACCTCTAGTCAGGGAAGCGGTTGTGCTTGCACTTCCGTTCCAGCCGGTATGCCGTCCAGATTGTGCTGGTCTCGATCCTGAGACTGGTGAGCGTTTGGCACAACCACTGGATTCCTCGTTGGATGACGCGATTGACCCGAGATGGGCTGCGCTGAGTCAGCTCGCTTCCACAGACAACGGTGACACAAGCACCGGTAAAAAGAAGTAAGTAAGAAGAGAAGAGATAGCCATGGCTGTTCCCAAGCGCAAAATGTCGCGAGCTAGCACTCGCATGCGCCGTGCCCAGTGGAAGGCCGAAGCGGCCACCCTTGTTAAGCACGTTGATGCTTCCGGCAAGGTAACCTACAGCCTTCCTCACCGCGCAAAGGTTTGGAGTACAAGGGCCGCAAGGTAGCTGACGTTTAGTCACAACTTATAGGCGAGTGAGCATGAGCTCTCCTGCTTCTGGTCATCTGACCGATATCTCGGGACTCTCGAGTTCTCTTGGCATACCCCTGGACGGGGAGCTCTACGAGCTCGCGTTGACGCACCGTTCGTTTGCCTACGAACATGGTGGCATCGCACACAACGAACGCTTGGAATTTCTGGGCGACGCTGTGCTCGGCCAGGCTGTCACGGTCATGCTGTATTCGAACAACCCTGGTCTCGACGAAGGAGATCTGGCTAAACGCCGTGCTTCCGTCGTTTCCACCCTCGCGCTTGCAGAAGTTGCCCGCAGTATTCAGCTTGGCCAATACATTCGTCTGGGAAATGGCGAAGAGCTCACCGGGGGGCGGAATAAGGACTCGATCCTGGCCGACACCGTGGAGGCTTTATTTGGTGCGGCATATCTGACGGCAGGACCAGAAGTGGCGAACGACCTCGTTTTGCGTTTGATCGAACCATTGTTGGATAACCCCGAACGTTTCGGCGCTTCCATGGATCCTAAAACCAGCTTGCAAGAAATCTCAGCCAAACTCGGCGACGCCGTTCCTGTGTACTCGGTCGAAGCAGCCGGACCTGACCACGCACGCGTTTTCACTGCCACTGTCACCGTGGGCAAGCTCATCACAGCTACCGGCACGGGAACCAGCAAGAAGCATGCAGAAATGGCAGCTGCTTTGTCTGCCTGGAACACGCTCAGCGAGAGCAATTAGTACTTTCATGCCTGAGCTTCCCGAAGTTGAGGTTGTGCGAGCTGGTCTCGAGCCGGCTTTCGTCGGCGCGCGAATCGACGCCGTTGAGATCTTCGATCACCGCTCGCTCAAACGACATGATGCACGTCGTGGTGATTTTGTCGGTCTCCTTCACGGCCGAACGGTGCTCTCTGCAAAACGCCGCGGCAAGTTCATGTGGTTTCCGCTGGACTCCGGTGACGCGCTTGTCACTCACCTTGGGATGAGCGGGCAAGTGTTACTCCGGGAACCTTCTGCTGAACCCGACCGTCATCTGCGTATTCGTTATGCCATTACTCATCCCGAGCATGGTCAGCTTGCTGTCTGTTTTGTCGACCAGCGCATTTTCGGTTCCATGGCTGTTGACGAACTTGTCGAGCAAAAAGTTGCGCAGGGTGTTGTCCTCGTCCCTTCCCAAGCAGCGCATATCGCTCTTGATCCCCTGGACCCCAACTTTGATGATGACGTTTTCATCACGCGGCTCAGAAAGAAAAGCACAGGTGTGAAGCGGGCGCTGTTAGACCAAACTCTCATCAGTGGGGTGGGAAACATTTACGCCGATGAGTCCCTCTGGGCAGCAAGGATTCATGGAGAAAAATCAGCGGATGCGCTGAGTAAACCCAAAGCCAGAGAGCTTCTTGCAGAAGTCCGCACGGTTCTGACCAAAGCTCTGGCCGAGGGTGGCACAAGTTTCGATGAGCAATATGTCAACGTCAACGGCGAATCGGGCTATTTCTCGCACAGTCTCAATGCCTATGGACAGCAGGGCTCCCCATGCCCCAGATGTGGAACTCCGATTCGCCGGGTGACGTTCATGAACCGCGGGTC
>JBEGKV010000161.1:0-6233 GCA_041183925.1 Actinomycetota bacterium | reverse complement strand
TTGACCTACCTCAACCCCCACGTCTATCTCGACACTGTGCTGCTCTTGGGCTCCGTCGCCGGAACCTATGAAGCAAACCGCTGGTACTTTGCGGCAGGAGCGATGCTGGGCAGTGTGATCTGGTTCAGCGTGCTGGGCTTCGGCGCACGAGCACTAGCCCCTGTATTCAAAAAACCCACCGCATGGCGGGTACTCGATGCCATCATCGCGGTCGTGATGTTGAGCATTGGCATCAGCTTGCTGGTCAGTTTCGTGCAGCACCTCATTGCGAGCTTCGCCGCCTAAGTCTTAACGAACAAGCCCCCATAGTTTCCTGTGGGGGCTTGTTCGTTAAACCGACTTTATTTACGGCGAGCGTGAGCACGAACTGTGTTCGTCATCACGCCACCGGCAATGAGGAGAAATGCTCCTACTCCGAGGAGGATAAGGGTTTGTGAGGTTTCCATTCCCGTGCGAACGAGGGTTGGGTCTTCAGTGGCCGAGGGTGAAGGACTCGAAGTACTTGGTGTTACGTATGTAGCGAAACGGAAACTCGTCTGATTTGGGGTAACACCTGTATCAACATAGTTCTGCCAACCAGTGTTTCCTGCACCCGGCTTAATTCCTTTAGCACCTGCAGGAACTGTCGTTGCGTTCTCAAAGTGGTATTCACCCGAACCTGAAGTGGTAAAGACCAAGGCGTATGCGGTTCCAGACTGGACGCTTGCGGGAGTGGAGAAATCAAACGCAACAGTTGAGACGGTAGCGGGGATGGACGTTTGAGCTACTGACGCTGAAGCCAAAGACGTCCCAGTGGGGAAACCGGAACCATCTACCGCAAACACGTTTACCACCAGCGGTGCAGTAGTTGCGCCTTGGAACGACAAAACGTCGATGGTGACTCGGTCTAATTGACCTGTAGCCCCTGCCGTAAATACTTGCCCCACAGACACGTTGTTCATGTTGTAGTACCACCTAGTACTCGTACCCGTGGCTTGTTGGTCGAGTGTGCCCACTGCAGTTGCAGATACCGCAGGAAGAATTCCGAGAAAAGCGGCCACCACGATCGAGAGCACAGCGAGAATATGTGGGCGAGAACTAACGACAGGTTTAGACATGGTCACAAGATACTCAAACATTCGGAAAGTGATTTCAGTTTCATACAGGTGTATGAAGCCTTGACGTTCGCCGGGAAATTAACGCGAAATTTTCCGACGAGTGTGTGCGCGACTGATATTCCAAGTGATGCCTCCAGCGATGAGTAGAACTGCACCCAAAAGGACGATTTCTTCTCCTGAATGACTTTTATTACCTGTGGACGCCAGAGATGCTTCCACAGTTGCTGGAACTGTAGCTGTGGAGTTACTTGGGCTGCTGGAAGTACTTGGGGTGGCACTCGAAGAAGGCTGCGCCGGAGGCGTGACATAAGTTGCAAACAAGAAGCTTTGGTTGAAAATCAACCAGGGCGAGCCACTCCCCATATACAAGGAGTGAGTTCCTGCTGGTTCGGCTCCCGGATTGCCAAAGTACATTATGTAGTTGTCGTAGGTCGGTGTAAATGGTGGAGTTGATGGATACGTAGTTGTGGCATTAGGCGCCGTGACAACAAAAACATACGTAGTTCCCGCAGCAACTGAAACTGGTGTGGTGAAGTCAAAACTTACTGTCACTATCGCGGAAGAAGAAACGGCTGATTCCGCAACGGTTGTTGTCGCAAGAGGGTTTCCAGCAGGTAACCCATTTGATTCTGCATAGATTGCACCGTTGAGAACCCCCGGAGAGCCTTGCTTGCGGAGTTGGATGGTAAACGCATCTAGGGCCCCTGTAATGCCCGCAGTGAAGGTCTGTCCTTTGGGCGAGCCGTTTTCAATATAGGTATACGTGTTGACGGACCCTGTAAATTGCTGATCAAGTGTCCCCACAGCATGGGCTGCAGATGCAGAAAAAAATAATGCACCACCAACACAGAAGCTCATCAATACCCCAATTAATGGGCTGAAAAAACGGGCCTTGATACGAGTCATACCGAAAGAGTATGTGGATGTTTCTGTTGAAATGAACACTTCATACAGCTGTATGAAGGATCCCCTCTGCACCAACCTCGCTATAAGTTGTAAGCAAGAACTCACTTCACAGGACTTCCGGCAACGAAGGGGACAAGTTGAGAGATACTCGCGTTCTCTACGTCGAAGACGACCCTGTACTCCGCGCAATTATGAGCAAACTCTTGAGCGGACAAGAAGGACTGGTTGTTGCTGCACACGTTGCAAGCTCCCACGAGGCTGTGGATTTTGCCAGTAAACATGCTGTGGATGTGGCGCTCCTCGACATTGCGTTGGGCACAAACAGTGCGACAGGCCTCGAGCTCGGGCTCCAACTCAAGGGACTCAACCCAGAGATTGGCATTGTTATTTACTCGCAACATGCCGATGTCAATTTCCTCTCTCAACTTTCAGCACAGCATTTGGAGGGGTGGTCAACCATACAAAAGAGTGCAACTATCGATATCCCCTACTTAGTAGACGTGTTGCGCTCAACAGCTCGGGGGCTGGCCATCATCGACCCAAAACTCGTGCAAACTCAACGAGAGAGATCGTGGAAGGCATTGATGTTCCACACATCGCGACAAAACTTGGCGTGTCAGCAGTCACCATCCGCCAAGAACTCTCGCGAATCTACAAAGTTCTCGTCCCCGAACCCGCACCTGGCACTGATCTTCGCACGACAGCAGTGTTGAGATATCTCAGAAGGAGTCGAGGCTATGCCTGGGCAATCTCAGAGTAAATTACCGCGCACCCCCATTTCCCTCCTCCGCGCTTCTGGTGAGTTCATCGCGGGTCCATGGGCAATTCGGCCACTCAGTTTTGGCGTCATTGCAGCGTTCCTTAACCAGTTCTCCGATGTGAGAGCAGCTGTCAGCACAGGCAAAGCCCCCATCAAAGCTTGGGTAGAGAGCTTCCCGTCTAGCATCGCTATCGGACTTTCGCTGGGGTTGTCTTTCTGGGTACTCGCACTCATTATTCGAAGATGCACATCTCACCGCCGCAAGCAAGCCTGCTACCACCTCGGAATATTTATCCTCGCTGCCGGCTTTGCACTCGCCTACGGATACTTTTTTGGTCGACCCCTTCAAGATGCCCTGTTTAACACGTTGCGTGTCTATGTGGTCATCTTGTCCGTTTCGATCATCTTTGGTGTTGGCGAGCAACGCGTAGCCAGGCAGGCAACCCGTGCAGAGGAAGCACTCGCGGAGGTTGACCGACAACGCTCTCTGCTCTTGCAAGCCGATGAAGACACTCGTCGAGAAGTAGCTGATTTTCTCCATGATCGCGTACAGGCAGGCCTTGTCGTGGCAAATCTGGAACTGAACAAGGTTTCAGAAAAACTATCGGAACAACACAAAGCTGAAATTAGATCAATCGTTGCGGAGCTTGAAGAAATCCGTCGCTTCGATGTGCGGGACGCAAGTCGACTGTTGAGCCCGGATATCACCGTCCTCGGCCTCAACCAAAGCATCACAGAATTGACGGGGCGTTATCGAGCTTCGATGAAGATCCTCTTGCAATTGGATGCAGATGTCTCCGGTGTATCGATTGAAAAACAACTTGCGATTTATCGAATTTGCGAACAAGGACTCCTCAATGCTGCCGTTCATGGACAAGCCGATCAATGCGTCATTCGCACCACAGTAGCTGCTGGAGGATTGGTGACCATTCTTATCGAAAACAATGGGCTGCCTTTGACTGATTCGGGGTCACAAGTAGGTTCTGGCACCGCGGTTATTGATGCGTGGGTCAGCAAGTTCTCTGGTACATGGTCATTACGCAACAGTGGCGATAGTCACGTTGTACTCAAAGCATTACTCAACGACCAGCGCTAGCAAACTCAGCGAGCACTGAACGAACAAACGACCAGCGCTAGCAAACTCAGCGAGCACTGAACGAACAAGCCCCCACAGTTTCCTGTGGGGGCTTCGTCGTTCTACAGCGAAGGACTAGTCCTTCTTTGCTGCGGGCTTCTTCGCAGCAGGCTTCTTCTCAGCAGGAGCCTTCTCTGCCTTCTCTGCCTGAGCAGGCTTCTCTTCGACAATGGCGAATGCGCCCATGTCGACTGCCTTGCCCTTGGTGTCTACAACCTTGACCTTGCCCAGGAGAACACCGATGGCCTTGTTGCGTGCAACTTCAGCAACCATCGAAGGAACCTGGTTGTTCTCGGTGAGGATCTTGGCGAACTCAGAAGGGTCCATCTGGTACTGCATAGCGCCCTGGACGATGTACTGAGTGAGCTCGTCCTGGCTAACCTGGATGCCCTCAGCCTCTGCGACAGAGTCGAGAAGGATCTGCGAGGAGAACATCTTGAGAGTCTCTTCGTTGACCTCTGCACGGTGCTTGTCGTCCTCGAGGCGACCTTCACCATCGAGGTGGCGGTTCACCTCGTCATCAATGACACCCTGAGGAACCTCAATCTTGAGGCTGTCAACGAGCTGGTCAATGAGCTTGGTCTGTGCTTCGCGAGCCTGAACGGCAACCTTGCGCTGCTCTGCCTGAGCCTTGAGGCTCTCGGTCAGCTCTGCGATGGTGTCGAATTCAGAAGCAATCTGAGCGAAGTCATCGTCAGCCTTGGGAAGCTCGCGCTCCTTGACAGCAGTGACGGTAACAGCGATCTGTGCCTTCTCGCCTTCGTGGTCGCCACCGAGCAAGTCAGACTCGAAGGTGGTGGACTCACCAGCGGTGAGGGAATCAATGGCTTCATCGATACCGTCGATGAGCTCGCCCGAGCCAACCTCGTAGGAGATGGACTGTGCAGTGTCGACTTCCTTACCACCGATGGTGGCAATGAGGTCAAGCTGAGCGAAGTCGCCCTTCTTAGCGGGACGGTCAACGGTAACGAGCGTGCCGAAGCGGCTGCGCAGGTCATCGAGTTCCTTCTGAACGTCATCCTTGGAGATGGCCGCAGCCTCAACCTCAACGGTGATGTCCTCGAACTTGGGAAGCTTCACCTCGGGACGAACGTCTACTTCGATTTCCACAATGAGGTCACCAGAGAAGTCCTTCTCAGCAGGCCAGGTGGTGATGTCTGCGGCAGGGCGACCCATGGGGCGCACCTTCTCGTCAACAACTGCCTGGCGGTAGTAGCCCTCCAGGCCCTCGTTTACGGCGTGCTCGAGCACAGCCATGCGACCAACGCGCTGGTCGATGAGAGCGGCAGGCGCCTTACCCTTACGGAAACCGGGGATGTTGAGCGACTCTGAGATGTGCTCGTAAGCGTGCTTGATAGCTGGCTTGAGCTCCTCAGGGGTCACCGTAATGGTGAGCTTGGCACGGGTGTTGCTCAGTTTTTCGACCTTGGTCTTCACGAAGGGGTACTCCTGCTTGTGATGGTGATGGATCTGGATGTGGTCGGGGCGACAGGATTCGAACCTGCGACCTCCCGCTCCCAAAGCGGGCGCTCTAGCCAAGCTGAGCTACGCCCCGGTCCTGCGAACACATTGTGCAGAAGACAACGTCGCAAGTCCGGTATTCGCCGAGGCGAAATGACCGAGTACCACTCTACTATGTATAAGATAGGTCGAGTGCCCCGCTCCAACTGGCGTGGGCAGCACGGGGATGTAGCTCAATGGTAGAGCCTCAGTCTTCCAAACTGATCACGCGGGTTCGATTCCCGTCATCCCCTCCAGTACGTAAGAAATCCCTCGAATTCTCGGGGGATTTCTTAGGTTTCACCCTCCGCATATCTCGACTAGCACTGCGGGCTGTCCGTGGGTTATGCTCAACTATTCGAAGATATATTCGAATAGCAGGAGGGACTCGAGATGGCACAGCCACTCTCATCATGGACAGTGAGACCGCTGTCTGGGGAATCAATTCCAGCCATTTTGGCTGCGTCCACGGCTGTTCAAGCCGGGTTCCCCTCCCCTGCCCAAGATTATTTTGATGGACGGGTGGATTTAAATACTCACCTCATCAAAGACGTGAACTCGACGTTCATTGTTCGCGTGGCCGGCGACAGCATGAAAAATGCCGGAATTAGTGACGGTGACGAGGTCATTGTGGATCGAGCCCTGACACCTCGCGACGGTGACGTCGTGGTGGCAGTGCTCGATGGGGAGCTCACGCTCAAGCGTTTGTTTATCCGGTCCGAGCGGGTTCTTTTGAAAGCCGAAAACCCGCACTATCCCGATATTTCCGTGGCGGCACTGAGTGAACTCACCATTTGGGGTGTTGTCACCAGGTGCCTGCACCATGTCTAATTCA
>JBEGKV010000160.1:0-2730 GCA_041183925.1 Actinomycetota bacterium | reverse complement strand
TGCGTGTCACCTTGATGATGCGGAAGCCTTTACGGGTGTCCTCACGAACGACCGAGTGTGTGGCGGTGAACTCTGTACCGAGCCATTTCTCAAAAGAATCTGCTCCCAGATGCTTGGCCACCACGAGGTAGGCCTCGCCACCGACCGTGAGGCGGGGGAGCCAGCTCTTCATGATGTCATGGAGCTCGGTTTTGCCCACGCGAATAGGTGGGTTGGACCAGATCAGGTCAAAGCTGAGGTCTGCTGGAACCTCAGCCGGGATGCTGGCAGTGATGTTCTCGCGCCCCAGACGCACAGCGTTACGTCGCGTGAGCTCGAGTGCACGCTCATTGACGTCGACAGCGTAGATGGTTGCTTCAGGGGCTTCCAAGGACAGTGTGAGTGCCAGGGGACCCCAACCGCAACCAAGGTCAAGGAATGTGCCTGATTCTGGCGGAGTCGGAACGCTATAGAGCAGTTGTTCTGTTCCCGCATCAATGTGATCGGGGCTGAAGATTCCACCGGCAGTTTCTACGGTGTAATCCGCGTGTGCAAGGCGAACAGCAATCAAGGTCGATCGGAATTCACCTGCTGGTTGTGCCGAAAAGTAATGTTCGGTCTTCTCTTCGGGCATAACTTCAGGTTACTGGAATGAGTAACTAACTGTGTGCAGGTAATTCGGGGCCAGCGCAGCCTTTGGTGGGGCAGCCGTCATCTGGAGCTCCGGGATACATCAAGCAACCGCCGAGCACAATCTCGCCACGAGCCACCTGTTCAAAGGCATCGGGTGCTGGAAAGCCATACACAATGGGCACGAGTTGTGCGCCACACAGCGGGCATGCAGCAGTCGTAGTTTCCGTGGAAGAAGGCATAGCCACAGATTAGCTCAGTGCTGCGGTGGGGATTCCCAGCTTGCACCGTTATCTTTGAAGTAATGAGTACTGAGCCCACCGACGATGTCATCGACCGCGTACTTGCGCGCGCAGGTAAGAGTGATCGGGCTCGGGTGTCGGTATTTTCCTCCGGCAAAGCTCAGGCACTCAGTGATGACTCGAATAACAGTCACGATGAGAGCTTTGATGGTGCACAGCAAGATCTTGCCGATCGTATTTCTTTGCGCCGGGTTCAGGGACTCTCCACGGAGCTCGAGGATGTTACCGAGGTTGAGTATCGCCAAGTTCGCCTCGAGAATGTTGTCCTGATTGGTGTGTATCCCAAGGGGCAGGTAGAAGACGGAGAGAATTCCCTTCGTGAGCTTGCGGCACTGTGTGAAACGGCAGGAGCAACGGTGCTCGATGGTGTCATGCAGATGCGTCCGATGCCTGATCCCGCAACCTACCTCGGTCGTGGAAAAGTTTCTGAACTGGCCGACCTTGTTGCAGCTCTTGGCGCTGACACAGTTGTGGCAGATACCGAAC
This sequence comes from Actinomycetota bacterium, assembly GCA_041183925.1. Lineage (GTDB taxonomy): Bacteria > Actinomycetota > Actinomycetes > Actinomycetales > Microbacteriaceae > Aurantimicrobium. The sequence continues at coordinate 1,333 of JBEGKV010000160.1, read as the reverse complement.
TTGCACCATCTCAGCGCCGTGCACTGGAAGACGAAGTGAAAGTCAAAGTCATTGACCGCACCGCGGTCATCCTCGACATCTTCAGCCAACATGCCAAGAGCCGTGAAGGTAAAGCGCAGGTTGAACTCGCCCAGATGCAATACATGTTGCCCCGTCTGCGCGGGTGGGGTGAATCCATGTCTCGCCAAGCTGGTGGACAGGTGGGTAGTGCCGGTGCCGGTATGGGCTCACGTGGCCCGGGTGAAACAAAGATCGAGCTCGACCGCCGCCGCATCAACACCCGCATGGCCAAATTGCGCAAGCAGATTGAAGCCATGAAGCCGGCGCGGGACACGAAGCGCGCCAATCGCAAGCGCAACAGTGTTCCCTCCGTCGCGATTACGGGATACACCAACGCAGGGAAGTCATCCCTGCTGAACCGCATTACCCGTGCTGGTGTTCTCGTCGAAAACGCACTGTTTGCCACGCTTGATGCCACGGTGCGTCAGGCGAAGACCGAAGATGGCCGCAACTACACCCTGGTAGACACGGTTGGCTTTGTCCGTAACTTGCCGCATCAGCTTGTAGAGGCTTTCCGCTCGACAATCGAAGAAGTCGCTGATGCAGACCTCATCGTGCACGTAGTGGACGGGTCACACCCGGATCCTGCGTCACAGATCCGCACGGTGCGTGACGTCATCGGCGAAGCCGGAGCTTCAGATATTCCAGAGCTTGTTGTGTTCAACAAGAGCGACCTCATCGATGACAATGATCGTTTGCTGTTGCGAGGTCTCGAACCGAATGCGGTTTTTGCCTCTGCTCGCACCGGTGAAGGGATTGAGGACATTCTGCGCATCATCGCAGAGCGTATCCCCACCCCAGATGTTCCGTTGAGCCTGCTCATTCCCTATGAGCGAGGCGACGTGGTGTCCTCCCTGCATGCTCGTGCCGTCGTGGATTCAACGGACTACGAAGAGGGCGGGACCAGACTTCACGTGAGGGTTAAACATGCTGACCTGCCACAATTCGAAGAGTTTGCGGACTAAGTCCTACAGAACGTTAAATTCTCTCAATTGCGCATATAAGCCAGCACCGTCGGGGGAATACACCCAGGGTGCATCCCCGGCTTGAATGTGTTCTTCAGCTTTTTTGCGGCCACCGGCCAGAACTGCTTCTCCGTTAGAGAGTTGGCGAATAGCGACAGCTTTCACGCTGCTGGGATGTTCCTTCTCAAACTCGGCATAAATAGCTTCATCATGTTGGCCATCATCGCCGACAAGTATCCACTTGAGGTGAGGAAATTCTCCAGCAAGTCGACGCAGTTGTGTTTCTTTGTGCTCCCTGCCCGAACGGA
>JBEGKV010000159.1:0-2748 GCA_041183925.1 Actinomycetota bacterium | reverse complement strand
CAATTTCTTCCTTGCCCCACGACTGCACCCGGAGGCCAAAGGAAAGTTCTTCTCGGACGGTGGCACCGGCAAAGCTCAGCCTGACGTTCTGTGGAACATACCCCATCAGCGAAGCGGTGTCCCGGGGGACGGTGGTCAACCGGTCATAAGAACCGAGGGATAACGCTCCGGTTGCGGTGCCTCCGTGAAAGTGGGTTGCGAGTCCCACGATGCTCTCCACGAGCGCTGTCTTGCCCGAGCCTGTGGCACCTGTGAGCACCGTGACGGATCCGGGTTCACAGGTGAGGGAGATCCTGCTGAGAACCTCGCGGTCATTCCAGCTCAGCGAATAATCACGCAGAGTGATGGTGGGTGCCTCTGTGACCCGTGAACTGCGCCGTGAACCAAAACCTTTGGTGTCCATCGCGGCAGCAAGTGCAATAGCACGCTCGACAGTGTGCTCGAAAAGTGGAACGAAGAACGCCATCCTGGAACGCACACCGCGCAGTTCACGAGCTGTATTCAGCCTGCGCACAACAGTAATGAGCGTGGGGAAGCTCGAGAGCGCAATGGCAAGCGCGGTGCCGAGTGAACGACCCCAGCGCAGGTGAGAGGCGGAGACGAGAAAGCGCCGGACATCCACCAGGGAACTGAGGAGACCACATGCCACGATCACCGCAGCAAATGGCAGGGCCAGGAGGAGTGCACTGCCCACTGCGCTCCAGCTCATGCTGCCAAACAGCAGGCGATAGAAAATACGCAGTGCGAGGAACGCAGCCGCGAACGACAGACTCACCCAGAAGGGTGTCCATCTTCCGCGGCTGGCTGAGATCATTCGGCTACTGGGGCAGGGGTGCCATCACCGGTGGTGAAGACCAGTCCGATTGATTCACCCTTTGTGAGGGTGAGGGTTCCCATTCCTTCAGATGCGTATGCCCACGCAGCACCGGCTGAGGGTTGAACCCAAATCGCCCAGTAGGCAGGAATGGGTGCGAAGTCTTGGCATGTCTCGGTGTAGGGATCAAAGCCGGGAACCACGATGGGTTCCGAGTCAGAGGGCAGTCCCTGCACGCGGCAGAGAGCATCGTCCCCATACTTTGCGTTGCCTTCGGTATCGAACCCTGCGTCGTGCACGACATCAAGTGCTGACGCGGAGTCAGACTTTATCTCCACGCATTCAGATGCGTTATCGCCGTCAAGAATGCCGAAGTTCACAATTACTTCAACGCCATCACAGGTGCCATCTGCCGCAGCAGTTGCTTCACCCGCTGAGACATTTCCGCCGCTGGATGCGCACCCAGCCAGAAGAAGTGTGCTTGCTAACGCAGCAGAAGCGAGTAGTGCAGGGCGGACACGGAACAGAGTCAACATAGTTCTCCAGATTTCACAGAATGTGCGCAGCTGGAGGCTTCCTGATGTGCGCGGGACACCCCAAGTTTATCTGAAGAACTTCCAGAGCTGCGCTCTATGCTGGGCTCATGACTGAACGCGAGCTTCTCGACCTGTGGAACAAAAACCGTCAGCACATCGTGCTGTCCCAGTTGGGCCCCATCTTCCTGCTCATCGTGACCGTGGCACTGATCATGCTGGGTCTGACTGCAGCGCCTCCGGTTGTGAAGTGGGCAGCTCTCGGGATTCTCCTGGCATCGGGCATCTTGGGTGCACTTGTTCAGTACTCCAGTGCAACAGAAGCCATGGCTATCGCTGCCGATCTCGCAGAGGTGAAAGATCCTTCACGCCTCAGCCGTCAGGCTGTGGCCAGTGCGAAATGGCTTAACGTGGTGCGCTTTGTCACTCCCACGATTTTCATCGTGATCTTCCTGCTGCTCGCAGCAGTACTTCTGGTGGGCTAGAAGCCGAAGTCTCCGAAGTCGCCAAATCCGGCATCACCAAAACCTGCGTCGCCAAAACCGCCATCAGCGGAAATACTTTCAGCGCCCATATCGGTACCGGTGTCTGCACCGGTGTCGGCACCTGTATCTGTACCAGCGTCTGCGGTTGAACTGTCACCGCCAAAATCCATGGGCATGAATGCGCTCATCAGCGTGGAGGCAATGACATAGCCCGCCACGCTTCCGAGCAATGAGCTGGCAAACATAGAACCAAAGCCGGGGCCGCCGTTGCCTACGTTTCCGAGTGAGCGCTCCATCGTGCCAGGCTGGCGCATTTCGGATCGGGTTGCGGACATTGCAAGCGAGCGGGGGTCGTCTCCGAGGGGAGCATCACCAGCAGGGGCATCGGCACTGAGCTGGTTAAACAGCATCGTGCGTTGCTCAGGTGTGAGCTTGGCGAAGGCTTCTTCGTGAACCTGTTCGATGGTCTCTGGTGGTGCTGTGCGCAAGAGATAGCGGTAACGCTCCACCGCAATTTCATCTTCAGATCGAGCGGCAGAAGCCTGTCTAACCTGCTCGGTTGTGCGACGGTACTCCTCATCGGAGTTGTTTCCTAAAAGTCGATCAAGAAATCCCATGGCTACAGGTTAAGGATTTTTGCTGAGTGATAGCTGACAGAAACGTGAAGGTTTGATGAAACAAAAAAGCCCCTGATATTCAGGGGCTTTCAGTGGTGGCTCCGACGGGCGTCGATCCCGTGACCTCACGATTTTCAGTCGTGCGCTCTACCAACTGAGCTACAGAGCCCTAAGCAAACATGTCGCTTAGATGAAAAACCCTTCCGAAGAAGGGTCATCCGCGACCCTGACGGGACTTGAACCCGCGACCTCCGCCGTGACAGGGCGGCGCGCTAACCAACTGCGCTACAGGGCCTTAC
>JBEGKV010000158.1:0-5243 GCA_041183925.1 Actinomycetota bacterium | reverse complement strand
CTGTGCGGTGAGCACCCAAATACCGTCCTTGTGCACGGCAACCGAGTGTTCCCAGTGCGACGCCATGCCACCGTCTTCGGTGATGACCGTCCACTCGTCGTCATCGACGTAGGTATCTATACTGCCGGTGACCACCATCGGCTCAATGGCAATAACCAGACCGGGCTTGACCTCAGGGCCTTTTTGTTTGACCCGGTAGTTGAACACCGGAGGGGCCTCATGCATGTCACGGCCAATGCCGTGACCGATGTAATCGGTCAGAATGCCGTAGCGGTGGCCGACTTTCTGGCCTTCGAGCTCGATGTAGCCCTGGATAGCATCGCCAACTTCATTGAGATACTTTGCCTTGGCCAAGCGGGCAATGCCGGCCCACAGGGATCCTTCGGTAATGCTCGAGAGCTGTTCACGCTCTGCGACAACCTCGGGACGGCTGGGGTCAGGAACCACAACGGTAATGGCGGAATCGCCATTCCACTCTTTGTATTGTGCGCCGGCGTCGATGGAAACAATGTCACCGGGTTCCAGAATGCGTCCGCCGGGGATGCCATGCACCACCGCATCGTTCACCGATGCACACACGGTGTGGTGGTAGCCGGGAACCAACATGAAGTTGGGTTCTCCGCCGCGTTCACGAATGGCCTTTTCTGCTGCAGCATCAATCTCCAGCGTGGAGACACCGGCACGAATGAGGGGTCGAACAGCATCTAATGCGGCAGCGGTAATCAAACCTGGCTCCACCATCAGCCGAAGCTGGGCAGGAGACTTATAAATGTTGGTGCGAAAGCCCATCAGAAACCCAGGCCTAAGCCTGAATGCCTTTGGCGGCGAGAGCCGAAACGATGCGCGCGGTGACTTCATCAACAGCGCCGAGGCCATCAACGGTGACAACCAGACCGCGAGCAGTGTAAGTGTCGATGAGGGGAGCGGTCTGTTCTTCATAGACGGACATGCGGTGACGAATCACCTCTTCGGTGTCGTCGGCACGGCCTTCGATTTCAGCACGCTTGAGCAAGCGACCAACAACCACATCGGTGTCTGCGGTGATGAGCACAACAGCATCGAGGGCTTTACCATCCGCAGAAAGCATGCGGTCGAGTTCGTTCACCTGATCGATGGTGCGAGGGTAGCCATCGAGCAAGAAACCAGAAGTCGCATCCGCTTCGTGCAGACGGTCCTCCACGATCGCGTTGGTCAGTGAGTCAGGAACATACTCACCACGGGCCATGATGGCTTTGACCTCGAGACCCAGAGGGGTCTCGTTCTTCACGTTGGCGCGGAAAATGTCGCCGGTAGAAATGGCAGGAATCGCGTATGTCTGGGCAAGAACAGCAGCCTGCGTGCCTTTACCGGCACCAGGAGGACCAATGAGAAGCAGACGTGTTCCGGTCATGCGCGCAATAACCCTTCGTAGTGACGCTGCTGCAGTTGAGAGTCAATCTGTTTGACGGTTTCCAGACCAACACCCACCACGATGAGGATGGAGGTTCCACCGAAAGCAAACTGGGTGTTTGCGCCGGCCAACGCCAACACAATCAACGGGAGAATCGCAACAAAGCCGAGGTAGAGGGAACCTGGCAAGGTGATGCGGGTAAGGACGTAGTCCAAATATTCCGCGGTGGGACGGCCGGCACGAATACCGGGGATGAATCCACCGTAGGTCTTCATGTTGTCCGCAACCTCAACGGGGTTGAAGGTGATGGCCACATAGAAGTAGGTGAAGCCCACGATGAGCAGGAAGAACAGAGCCATGTAGGCGGGGTGGTCACCTGAGGTGAGGTACGTGGTAATCCAGGTCACCCATGCTGCAGGCTGTTCCCCCGCGGCAGGCTGGTTGAACTGAGCAATCAAAGCTGGCAGATACAGCAGTGACGAGGCGAAGATCACGGGGACCACGCCGGCCATGTTGACCTTGATGGGGATATAGGTGTTGTTGCCCCCGTAGGTGCGACGTCCCACGACGCGCTTGGCGTACTGAACCGGGATTCGACGCTGCGATTGTTCCACGAAGACCACCGCGATGATGACGATGATGATGAGTGCCAACACGATGAGCAGAGTGTTCAGACCACGTGCGCTGTAGACGTTACCCAGTGACTGGGGGAAGCGCGCAGCAATCGAGGTGAAGATCAGCAAGGACATACCGTTACCGATGCCCTTTTCGGTGATGAGTTCAGCCATCCACATGACGACACCAGTACCTGCGGTCAAGGTAATAACCATCAGCAGGATGGCATACCAAGAGTCGTTGGTCAGCAGCTGTGAACACTCAGGAGTGGAGTTCGTTCCGAACAGTGCGCCCGAGCGAGCAACAGTGATGAGGGTGGTGGACTGCAGAACACCGAGTGCAATGGTGAGGTAGCGGGTGTACTGGGTCAGCTTGGACTGGCCAGCTTGACCTTCCTTGTGCAGAGTTTCAAAGTGCGGGATGACCACGCGCAGCAGCTGGATAATGATCGATGCCGTGATGTACGGCATGATGCCCAGTAGAGGCCCGAAGTGTTTTGGTTGGCGTTCAAACACGCCTGGACGTTGCCAAAATCAACGTAGGGTCCGGGGATGAAAGAGCCCAGACGGAACAGAGCAATGATGCTCAGCGCGAAGACAATCTTGCGGCGCAGATCGGGAGTGCGGAAAATTCGCACGATTGCACTAATCACAACTGACTCCTGTAAACCTGTGGTGTAACGCATACTGGCCCCCCTTTCGGGGAGCCAGTAACGCTACGTTATTGCGTAACCAGCAAATGGTTACTTGATCGAACCACCTGCGGCGACGATCTTCTGCTCAGCTGAGCTCGAGACCTTGTCGACTGCAATGTTCAGCTTAACAGCGATGTCGCCGTTACCAAGAACCTTGACCTTCTCGTTCTTGCGCACTGCGCCCTTGGCGACGAGGTCAGCTACTGTGACATCTCCACCGTTGGGGTACAGCTCGGAGAGAGCATCCAGGTTCACAACCTGGTACTCAACACGGAAGGGGTTCTTGAAGCCGCGGAGCTTAGGGGTACGCATGTGCAGAGGCATCTGCCCACCCTCGAAGCCGATCTTGACCTGGTAACGAGCCTTCGTTCCCTTGGTACCACGACCTGCAGTCTTACCCTTAGAACCTTCACCACGGCCTACGCGGGTCTTTGCCTTCTTCGCGCCAGCGGCGGGACGAAGGTGGTGGACCTTGAGGACCTGTTCGCGAGATTCAACTTCAGCCTTCTTGGCAACAGACTTTGCAGCCTTTGCCTTGGGAGCTTCGGTTTCAGTCTTTTCTGCAGCTGGCTTTGCAGCAGCGGCAGCCTTGGGGGCAGCAGCCTTTGCAGGAGCCTTCTCGGCGGCAGCCTTTGGAGCAGCAGCCTTGGCAGCAGGTGCCTTAGCAGCGGCAGCCTTGGGGGCAGCAGCCTTTGCAGGAGCCTGTGCGGCTTCCTTCTTCTCTTCAGCCATTAGTCAATCTCCTCGACCTTGACGAGGTGAGCCACGGTGCGAACGTATCCGCGAGTTACGGGGCTGTCCTCTTTGACGACGATGTCGCCAATGCGCTTCAGACCCAAGCTACGAAGAGTGTCGCGCTGGTTCTGCTTTTCGCTAATTACGGACTTGATCTGTGTGACCTTCAGACGAGCAGCCATTAGGCACCTGCCTTTGCAGCCTCAGCTTCTGCGCGCACGAGGCGAGCAGGAGCAACCTGGTCAAAGTCCAGACCACGACGGGCGGCAACGGCGCGAGGCTCTTCGAGCTGCTTCAGTGCTTCCACGGTGGCGTGAACAATGTTGATCGTGTTGGACGAACCGAGCGACTTGCTCAATACGTCGTGGATGCCGGCGCACTCGAGTACGGCGCGGACAGGACCACCGGCGATAACACCGGTACCTGCAGCGGCGGGACGGAGAAGTACAACACCGGCAGCAGCCTCGCCCTGTACGGGGTGAGGAATGGTGCTACCCGAGCGAGGAACGCGGAAGAAAGCCTTCTTCGCTTCTTCAACACCCTTCGAAATCGCGAGAGGTACTTCCTTAGCCTTGCCGTAACCGACACCGACCAGACCGTTACCGTCACCGACGACGACGAGTGCGGTGAAGCTAAAGCGACGACCACCCTTGACGACCTTGGATACACGGTTGATGGTGACGACGCGCTCGAGGAACTGGCTCTTCTCAGCGTCGCGGTCGCGGTTGCGATCCTTGTTGGGGTTGCGCTCACGGCCACCGCGGCGAGCCTCACGAGGCTCGTTAGCGGTGTCTACGAGTGCAGACTCCACAGCTGCTGCTTCTGCAACAACTTCAGTTTCGTTAACAGTGTTCTCGCTCACAGGCTCAATCCACCCTCTCGGGCTCCATCGGCGATCGCGGCTACGCGACCGGCGTACTTGTTTCCACCGCGGTCGAAGACCACAGCTTCAATTCCGACCTTCTTTGCGCGCTCAGCGACGAGTTCGCCAACCTTGCGTGCCTTAGCGGTCTTGTCGCCAGCGAACGTGCGCATGTCCGACTCGAGGGTCGATGCCGAAGCAACGGTGACACCCTGTGAGTCGTCGACGAGCTGAACGAATACGTGACGAGCGGAACGGGTAACGACCAAACGTGGGCGTACCGAAGTTCCTTCGATCTTCTTGCGAAGACGTGCGTGACGGCGGTCGCGTGCGGCCGACTTGGACTTTCCTCGTGTTCCGAGAGCCATGGCTACTTACCACTCTTTCCGGCCTTGCGGCGAACAATCTCGCCGGCGTAACGCACACCCTTGCCCTTGTAAGGCTCTGGCTTGCGCAACTTACGAATGTTGGCAGCAACTTCACCGACGGCTTGCTTGTCGATGCCGCTCACCATGAGCTTGTTGTTACCTTCAACGGTGAACGTGATACCTGCAGGAGGCTCAACGGTGATGGGGTGCGAGTAACCAAGTGCGAACTCCACGCCAGCGCCCTTCGACGCAACGCGGTAACCGGTACCAACAACCTCGAGGCCCTTTTCGTAACCCTGGGTCACGCCAACAATCTGGTTAGCGATGAGGGTACGAGTAAGACCGTGCAATGAACGCGAGTTGCGCTCGTCGTCGGGACGGCTGACAACAACCTGGTTCTCCTCGATCACAGCAGTGATGGGAGAAGCAATGGTGAGCTTCAGTTCGCCCTTAGGACCCTTGGTAGTAACGTCCTGACCATCAATGGTCACGGTTACACCACCAGGGATGTCAATAGGAAGACGACCAATACGTGACATTCTCGGTTACCACACGTAGGCGAGGACTTCCCCACCTACG
>JBEGKV010000157.1:0-4723 GCA_041183925.1 Actinomycetota bacterium | reverse complement strand
CACCTCTTCGAGGATGACAACGAGCTTGGGGTCCTCAGCAAAGATTTCTTTGAGAGCAGTGGGGAACTGGTGGACCACTGCGATAAAGCCTTGCGGGGTAACGGTATCAGCCATAGCGGCCAATACGTCTTCAGAAACGAACTCAACATCTACCCCCGCATCGACTGCGGTGGCAGCGATGTCTTGGTAGCGCTCGAGCGCAGTAGGCGTGGCATACAGCTCCACAATGAGTTGTGGACGGTAGGCCAGTGCCTCGGCAACGGCTTGCGGGCCTTCCAAGAGGAAGAGCCCGGTCTCGGACCGGGCTCCCCTCGTGGCTAGCTTCGCAACCGCCTTCACGCGAGGAGCGCGGGGGTTGTCGAGCATGATGTTCCTTAGGCCTTAACCTTTGGAGCTGACGTATCAGCAGGCAATGCCTTGCGTGCAGCTTCAACCAACTGGGTGAAGGTTGCGGGATCGGTTACAGCGATCTCAGCGAGCATACGACGGTCAACCTGGATGTCAGCCAGAGCAAGACCCTGAATGAAGCGGTTGTAGGTCAGGCCGTTTGCACGGCTTGCTGCGTTGATGCGCTGGATCCAGAGGCGACGGAAGTCACCCTTGCGGGCACGACGGTCACGGTAGCTGTACACCAGCGAGTGAATGACCTGCTCTTTTGCCTTTCGGTACAGACGCGAACGCTGACCGCGGTAACCCTTAGCGCGCTCGAGGATGACGCGACGCTTCTTGTGAGCGTTAACGGCTCTTTTTACTCTTGCCATTTTCTTATCCTTTTAGTTTTCGCTAAGTCCGATTACAGACCGAGAAGCTTCTTGATGACCTTGGAGTCAGCGGGAGACAGGATCTGGTCCTGGTTCAGGCTGCGCTTGCGCTTGCCCGACTTAACTTCGAGGTTGTGACGCATGCCGGCCTGCTGCTTCTTGAGCTTGCCGGTACCGGTTACCTTGAAGCGCTTCTTGGACCCGGAGTGGGTCTTCATCTTTGGCATTGGATCTCCTTGGGTTTTCACATTCCCCGGTGAGGGAAGGTAAGGGCTGTTAGTCGTCGAGCTCGTCTGAGACCGACTTGGTGGACTTCTTGGGGGCTGCCTTCGCAGCGGGTGCCTTTGCAGGCTTGGCAATAACTTCAGCTTCAACAACCTGAACAGCGTTGGCCTTGTCATCTTCAACAGCGAGGACTGATTCGCCTGACTTCGCAGGTTCAGACTTCTTGTCAGCACGCTTGTTTGCTTCACGCTTGGCGTTCTGCTCTGCCTTGGCTTCAGACTTGCTCTTCAGCGGGCCGATCACCATGACCATGTTGCGACCATCGATGGTGGGGCTTGATTCCACGGTTCCGAATTCTGAGACTTCTTCAGCAAACTTCTGCAAAAGACGAACACCCTGTTCGGGACGAGACTGCTCACGGCCGCGGAACAAAATCATGGCCTTGACCTTGTCGCCATCACCGAGGAAGCCAATCGCACGCTTCTTCTTGGTTTCGTAGTCATGCACGTCAATCTTCAGGCGAAAACGCACCTCTTTGAGGATGGTGTTGGCCTGGTTGCGACGAGCTTCCTTGAGCTTCTGCGCAGCTTCGTACTTGAACTTTCCGTAGTCCATGATCTTTGCCACGGGCGGCTTGGCTTCGGGAGCAACCTCAACGAGATCGAGGTCAGCCTCCTGTGCAAGTCGAAGGGCAACATCGATCGCCACGACACCAACCTGTTCACCGTTGGGGCCAACGAGGCGAACTTCTGGGACGCGGATACGGTCGTTTGTACGTGGATCGCTAATGCGGTGCTCCTTGGTAATTCTCTGAAACCCTTACGGGGAGAAAGAGGAGTCTTACGCGCACACAGAGAAAAAACTGTGACAACACGACACAAGAATAAATTCTTGTGGCACCCTGACCTACCTGCCCAGCATGCTGAACCGGCGGAGTGCAAGAACCCAGTAACCTGATGGTGCGGGATACGGGTGGGAGATAACTCCTCTTTCAATTTCTTGGCATGAGCTAAGAAACCTGCATAAGCCTAGCAGAGGAATACATTGTGAGCGAAAGCGACCAAAATGAGGCCGTTCAGAAAGCCGTGATGGACATTGCCGAAGTGCCCGCCATCGAGGTCATCGTCGAGGTAGCGGTCAACCTGATGAGCGCTGCTGCCATCAAGTGCGGCTTGGCAGAGGGGCCCGACGCGGAGTCACTGACAGATTTGGATGAAGCCCGCAAGCTCATCAATGCACTGGCTGGACTGATCACTGCTGCAGCGCCAGATATCAGCGACTCTCACGCACGTCCGTTGCGCGATGGTTTGCGCTCTTTGCAGTTGGCATTCCGTGAAGCCTCCCCGATCCCCGATCCCATCGGCAAGGGTCCCGGCGAAAAGTGGACCGGCCCAGTTACCTAAGCCTCAGGCACCAAAACCAAGCGCATCGAGTCCACTCGGTCAGAAATAATCTGTTCCTGAGCCCACGACTGCGTGAGCTGCTGAACAAGAGCGTGAACGACATCTGGGTCCAAACTCTGTGGCAATGTGACGTGAACGATGAGATCCTCAGCCACACCACGAGAGTCTGGATCACCAGCACGGAGCTGTATTCCTCGCACAAGTGACTGCTGCTCTGCCGAGTGGTGGAATACGTCCTGCAACTGGGCATCGAGGACGTTGGGCTGCCAGGGCAGGCCTTGCGCCTTGCGCTATAGCTGCTATGACCGGCCTGCGAAGCACAAACTCTGTCTCACTCGTGGGGTCGATAACAACCCACTGAGCTCCGTCACCGGCTGCGGCGAGCGCGACGCGCTGGCCCGTGGCAGGAACAGGACGGGCATCCGCTCGCCAGTGCGCCATGGCAGCAACACTGGAGAAAACGGGAAGAACTTTCTGGCCACCAGGGCCCTCCACCGTCACGATGGCAAGTTCTTGTGTCTTATCCACGGTAAGACCACTTTCAGTGACCCCAAGATCCCCCGCTTCCGCTACGAGTGGGATGAGGAATCGTGCGTGACGAATAGCGTCTACGACGTCGATGAGTTTGTGCAGGCGGGCTTCGTCCTCGAGTGCTACGTCTCGGAACGCGGTGAGCGCCGCACTCAGCTCAGCAGGTGCACTGCCGTCATCGTTGGCAAACGGATTGTCATCGAACGCTCGCCCCTCCCACGGCTGACCTGCTGAGTCAGCACGGTCGGTGGAACCAAACAGGTGGCCATCACCAGCGTGGTCGTGGGAGTGAGCCATGGAATGTCTAGTTATACGCGACAGCGATGGCTTGTTCGAGGGTGAACTTCTGCGCGTAGAGGGCCTTACCGACAATTGCACCTTCCACACCGATCGGAACAAGTGTTCGAAGTGCAACCAGGTCATCGAGGCTAGCAATACCACCGGAGGCAACGACAGGCTTCCCGGTCTTCTGGGTAATTGCTGTCAGGAGTTCGAGGTTGGGCCCATTGAGCATGCCGTCCCGGGTGACATCGGTGACTACGTAGCGGGCACAGCCAGCATCTTCTAAGCGTGCGAGCACGTCCCAGAGGTTTCCGCCTTCTTTGGTCCACCCACGCGCGGCGAGGGTTTCACCGCGAACGTCGAGACCCACCGCAATCTGTTCGCCGAAACGGTCAATTGCTGAGGCAGCCCACTCGGGGTCTTCGAGTGCAGCAGTACCCAGGTTGACGCGGGTTGCTCCGCTTTCCAACGCAGACTCGAGGGATGCGTCATCGCGGATGCCCCCGGAGAGTTCAATCTTGACCCCAGGAACTTCGGTGATGACACGGCGCAGCAGGGCGCGGTTTTCGCCACGGCCAAAGGCTGCGTCGAGATCGACGAGGTGAATCCATTCGGCACCCTGACGTGCCCAGTCAGCAGCTGCATCAACGGGGTCTCCGAAGTCGGTTTCGGTTCCCAGGGCTCCCTGGGTGAGGCGGACAGCTTTCCCCTCTGCGACGTCAACGGCGGGCAGCAGCTCAAGAATGGGCGCGGTCATGACAGGTGTTCCTTCGGTTGTGGATCGTTACAGAGTGGCAAGCCAGTTACGCAGCAGCTGAATGCCTGCCTCGCCGGACTTTTCAGGGTGGAATTGGGTGGCAACGAGGGGGCCGTTCTCGACGGCGGCAACAAAACGCTGCCCGTGTTCAGCCCAGGTCACGGCTGGCTTGGGGAAGGGAGGAATGACGTCCAGGTTCCACTCAGTTACGCCATAGGAGTGCACGAAATAGAAGCGTTCGTCCTCGATGCCCTTGAATAACTGGGAGCCTTCGCCTACTTCGACGGTGTTCCAGCCCATATGAGGCAGCACAGGAGCATCAAGCTTGTGAACAGTTTCGTCCCACTCGCCGAGTCCAGGAGTATCGACGCCGCCCTCAAGTCCGTTGGCAAACATGACCTGCATGCCCACACAAATACCCATTACGGGGCGACCACCTGCGAGGCGACGTTCAATGATTTCTCCGCCATCGACGGCATTGAGCGCCTTCATCACAGCGACAAATGCACCCACGCCCGGGACGAGTAAACCGTCTGCTTCGGCGCACTTCGTTTTGTCGCGCGTCAGTTCAACGGTTGCTCCCGCGAGCTCCACTGCTTTGATCGCGGAGTGAATATTCCCCGTGCCGTAGTCGAAAACAACGACGGACTTTGGGGTCACAGAGCACCCTTAGTGCTGGGGATTCCCTGCACGAGGGGGTCAAGAGCCTTGGCCTGTCGGAATGCACGAGCAAAGGCTTTGAATTCTGCTTCCGCAATGTGGTG
>JBEGKV010000156.1:0-2765 GCA_041183925.1 Actinomycetota bacterium | reverse complement strand
CGCCGTCAATACCCTGAGTAATTAGCGCGCTTGAGCTAATTTCTTCAAGCCGCGATTAATTTTCCAAGCCCACAGTGGACCGTTGTAAATAAAAGCTGAATACCCCTGTACCAAGGTAGCTCCAGCATCGATACGTTCCTGAACGTCCTGCGCTGTTTCGATCCCGCCCACACTGATGACGCACATTTCTGCGGGAACAACGTGACGAATGCGTGTGAGAACTTCGAGTGAGCGTTGAGCCAACGGTGCACCGGAGAGTCCACCAGCACCGATTTCTTCTATCCGTTGAGGGGAAGAAATAAGGCCGGTCCTGGCAATAGTTGTATTTGTCGCAATGATTCCGGCGAGGTCAAGTTTGACTGCCAAAGAGGCGATTTCATCTAACTGATCGTTCGTCAAATCTGGTGCAATTTTCACTAGTAAAGGTGTGGTTCCTGATTCTGCCTTCACCGCTGACAGAAGTGGTTCGAGTTGCGCCAACTCTTGCAGCCCACGAAGGCCGGGAGTATTGGGAGAACTGACGTTGACCACTAAATAGTCAGCTAGAGGGGCAAGAAGTTTCGTACTGATCACGTAATCAGCCGTGGCATTTTCCACATCAACAACGCGAGACTTTCCAATATTGACGCCAATCACCGGCCGATGCTTGATACGTCTAAGTTTCTGCAAACGTGGAACTGCTGAAGCCGCTCCCCCGTTATTGAACCCCATGCGGTTGATAACCGCTCGATCTTGAATAAGCCGGAAGAGTCGAGGACGAGGATTGCCTGGCTGAGCTTGTGCGGTGAGAGTACCCACTTCCACGTGACCAAACCCCAGAGCGTAGAGCCCCGAAACCATCGTGACATCTTTATCAAACCCTGCAGCCATACCGAAGGGTGTATCAAAATGTAAGCCCAAGGCCTGTACATGAAGTTGAGGACTGGAGGCCGTGAACGCGTGCTTAACGTTCCTGATTCCAGGAAGGCCGGCCATTTTGATAATCACTGCACCGAGATGGTGGGCGTCCTCTGGGTCAAAGTGTCTGAGGACATTAGAAAACAAAAAGTTATAGAAGCCATGCTGGCCGTTATGTGAAGACATTAGTGAGAGGAGTCGCTGTTCTTTCGTTCCGCACGGAGGTTTTCGACAGCTGCTTCGAAGTCTTCGAGTGATTCAAAGGCTTGATAGACACTTGCGAAACGAAGGTAAGCAACCTCGTCAAGTTCTCGAAGGGAGGGCAAAATTGCGAGACCAATTTCATTAGCCTCTATTTGAGAGGCACCGGTTGCGCGAATTGTTTCTTCAACTTTTTGTGCCAGGACAGCTAAATCTGCATCAGTGACTGGACGCCCCTGACAAGCTTTCCGCACACCTGCTACAACTTTTTCACGGGAGAAAGCTTCCACCACACCGGATCGCTTAATCACAGACAAAGATGCTGTCTCTAACGTGGAGAAACGACCATTACATTCAGGACACTGGCGGCGGCGGCGAATTGAAAGTCCATCGTCACTAGTCCGCGAATCTATAACGCGAGAGTCTGAGTGGCGGCAAAAGGGGCAATACATATTATTTATTGTCCTCAGAACTAAATCGGATATCTACTGCATCGCCGTGAGCGGGGAGATCTTCGTCGTCGGAGAGGACTCGAATCCCCTGCGCGACTTCCCTCAACGCGGCTTTGTCATACTCGATTACTTGTTGTGGCCGTAGGAAGGTGTATGCCCCTAACCCGGAAGAAAAGAGTGCCTGTCCAGCTGTAGGAAGAACGTGATTGGAACCTGCTGAGTAGTCCCCCAAGCTCACGGGTGTGTAATCACCTAAAAATATGGCGCCCGCATTGGTGATTAGTGAAACCAGTTCGTCGTTTCTAGAAGTGTGAATCTCTAGATGTTCGGGGCCGTACGCATTGGAAAAATCGACCGCCACAGAAAGATCATCAACGAGAACGAGAGCCGATTGAACACCGCTCAGAGAAGCAGCGACACGTTCAGCATGCGACGTGTCAGCGGCTTGGACGTGAATGTGTGCTGCAACCTCTTCAAGTAACTCTATGGAGTCTGTGACGAGAACTGCAGAAGCAAGCTCATCATGTTCTGCCTGAGAAATCAGATCAGCAGCAACTAAACGTGCCTGTGCAGAACCGTCCGCAATCACAAGAATCTCTGTTGGACCAGCTTCTGAATCAATGCCTACAGTTCCCCGAACAACTCTCTTGGCAGCTGCAACGTAAAGATTTCCTGGACCAGTCACAACGTTAACGGGCTCGAGTCCAAGATCAGGAACTCCATGGGCAAAAGCGCCAATCGCACCAGCGCCACCCATTGCATAAATCTCTGTAATTCCTAATAGTCCTGCCGCAGCCAAAATTGTCGGGTGAATGCGGCCACCGAAAGCGGCTTGTGGAGGAGATGCCAGGGCAATGGATGTAACTCCTGCAACTTGAGCAGGCACCACATTCATAATGACGCTGGATGGATACACAGCCTTTCCACCAGGGACGTAAAGGCCTACGCGTTCCACGGGTTGCCAACGCTGAGTGATGCGCGCTCCCGGAGCGATTTCAGTTTCCACTTGTGCCGGAACTTGTGCAGTTGAACCTAGACGAACTCGAGCGATTGCTGTCTCTAGTGAGGATCGAAGTGCTGAAGATAATCCTTCGACGGCTTCCACAATGTGTTCTGCAGGAACACGAATTTCGTATTGTGTGACGTTATCTAGACGCTCTGCTTGCTTCCGCAAAGCAGATGAACCTTGGGCGACAACATCTGAAATGAGTTCCC
>JBEGKV010000155.1:0-3072 GCA_041183925.1 Actinomycetota bacterium | reverse complement strand
ACCTTCATCGCTGGTGGTTCTGACTTCGCTGGTTCTGACTCCGCACTCAAGGACGAAGAGCTTGCTAAGACCTTCGCAGCATGTGCTCCTGGCACCGCACCTTTCGAGGTTCCTGCCTACATCTCGCCTATCGCTGTGATCTTCAACGTTGACGGTGTTACTGACCTCAACCTTGACTCCTCGACCATTGCAAAGATCTTCTCGGGTGCAATCACCACCTGGAACGACCCTGCAATTGCTGCACTGAACCCCAAGGCCAAGCTTCCTGCAACTGCGATCACCGCAGTTCACCGCTCGGACGACTCGGGTACCACCAAGAACTTCTCTGACTACCTGTTCCAGACCGCTAAGGCTGACTGGGCTATCGAGAAGCCTGCTGACACCTTCCCCTTCCAGACTGGTGAAGGCGCACAGGGTACTTCCGGTGTTGTTGACGCAGTCAAGAACGGTACGGGCACCATCGGTTACGCAGATGCTTCCAAGGCCGGCAAGCTCGGTGTTGCAAAGATCAAGGTTGGCGACAAGTTCGTTGGCTACACCCCTGAGGCAGCAGCTGCTGTTGTTGCAGAATCCAAGCCAGTTGACGGCCGCGCCGCAACCGACATGGCAATCAGCATCAACCGCACCACTACCGATGCAACGCACTACCCCATCGTTCTCGTTTCCTACCTCATCGGTTGCAACGAGTACGCAAAGGCTGGCGTAGCTGACCTGGTGAAGCCTTACTTCACCTACATCCTCAGCGAGCAGGGTCAGGCTGACGCTGCTGCTGCAGCTGGTTCCGCACCTCTCGACGCAGCAATGTCGAAGGCCGCAACCAAGATTGTTTCGGCAATCAAGTAAAACCCTCTAATGCCCGGCTCGAGGAATCTTCGGATTCTTTGAGCCGGGCATTACACAAATCTCTCCAATTGCAGTAAGAAGGACTCGTGGCTATCGAAGTTCAGGACGCGACTCAGCAGGCAAAAAGCCCTGGTCGCCTCGGAGATAAACTCTTCTCCCGCTCTAGCCTTGTCGCCGGATCTTTGATCCTCGCCGTTCTCGCCGCGGTCGCTATCTTCCTCATCGCGCAGAGTCTCCCCGCATTTCTGGCAGACCCCGCAGAGGTCAATGACGGAACTGGTTTCTGGGCATATGTTGTTCCACTAGTTTTCGGAACTATCTGGGCCGCAGCTTTAGCACTGGTCATCGCACTTCCCCTGGCCATTGGCATCGCCCTCTTCATCTCTCACTTTGCTCCTCGCAAACTCGCACAAGGTCTGGGCTATGTCGTTGACCTTTTGGCTGCGGTTCCGTCTGTTGTCTTTGGACTCTGGGGAATTACCGTCCTGGCTCCTGCAGTTCAGCCGTTCTACTCCTGGCTCGTAGATAACGTTGGCTGGTTCCCGCTCTTCGCCGGTCCCGTCTCGGGTACTGGTCGCAGCGTTCTGACCGTTGCCATCGTTCTTGCCGTCATGATTCTTCCGATCATCACCGCGCTCACTCGCGAAATCTTCCTGCAGACTCCTCGCCTGCACGAAGAAGCCGCCCTTGCGTTGGGTGCCACCCGGTGGGAAATGATCAAAGTGGCCGTGCTTCCTTTCGGCCGCCCCGGAATCATTTCTGCCACCATGCTGGGCCTCGGCCGTGCGCTGGGTGAAACCATGGCCGTAGCCATGGTGCTCTCACCCTCGGTGATTATCTCTTTCGCTCTCCTGCAGTCGCAGAACCCCACCACGATTGCGGCCAACATTGCACTGAACTTCCCCGAAGCTCACGACCTCGGCGTGAACGTTCTGATTGCGACGGGTTTGATCTTGTTCATCATCACCTTGCTGGTGAACTCACTCGCTCGAATGGTTATCAACCGCCGCAAGGCATTCTCGGGAGCTAACTAATGTCCGCCCTCGTTGTTGCTGCGCCCACGAGCGCTCGTCACTTGTCCAAGCTCACGCTGTGGATTACCGCTGCAGTAAGCGCCTTGGTCTCAGTCGGTGTGTTCTCGGTGGTGATGGCGGCGGGCATCTCCGAAGGCTTCAACATTGTCGCTGCTGTCTTTGTTGCTGCAGTGTTGTTTGTGATTCTTTCCTACGTGCTCTCGCGCGTTGTGGAGGGCCGCCGTAAGGCAACTGATCGCCTCGCGACAGGTCTTGTCACCACTGCCTTTGTCGTTGCGTTGCTGCCACTTATTTCGCTGGTCTTCACGGCAATTATTAACGGTCTTCCCCGTTTCGACATGATGTTTTTCAGCTCCTCCATGCGCAACGTTGTGGGCGCAGGTGGTGGTGGACTCCACGCCATCATCGGAACTCTCGAGATCACCCTGGCCGCCACGATTATTTCGGTGCCCATCGGAATCATGACCGCGATTTACCTGGTCGAATATGGCAAGGGCCGCTTGGCTAAAGCCATCACTTTCTTCATTGATGTGATGACGGGTATTCCTTCGATTGTTGCTGGTCTGTTCGCCTTTGCACTGTTCTCTATCTTCTTTGGCCCCGGAATCCGCTTCGGTATCGGTGGTTCCGTGGCGTTGTCTGTTCTCATGATTCCCGTCGTGGTGCGTTCCACTGAGGAGATGCTCAAGCTGGTTCCCAACGAACTGCGTGAAGCGTCGTATGCTCTGGGTGTTCCCAAGTGGCTCACCATCGTGAAGATTGTTCTGCCCACCTCCATCGGCGGAATTATCACCGGTGTCATGCTCTCCATCTCCCGCACACCGGTGTCATGCTCTCCATCTCCCGCATCATCGGTGAGACTGCACCTCTGCTCATCATCGTGGGGATGAGCACCAGCATGAACTACAACCTGTTCTCAGGCCGCATGGCCACCTTGCCGGTGTTTGTCTACACCCAATACGCCAGCCAGGGCTCGGATGCACAGGCCTACATTGACCGTGCCTGGACGGGTGCTCTCGTGCTGATCCTCATCGTGATGGCACTGAACCTCATTGCCCGTCTCGTCTCTAAGATTTTGGCCCCTAAGGGCCTTCGCTAAGTCCCCACCACAGAAGGAAAACTCGTGTCTAAGCGCATCGAAGTCAAAGACCTGAACGTCTACTACGGCAAGTTCAAGGCCGTCGAGGACGTCTCG
>JBEGKV010000154.1:0-3073 GCA_041183925.1 Actinomycetota bacterium | reverse complement strand
GAACGCTGACAGTCGAATTGTTGTCGCAATGAGCAGCACGGCAGCAATGAGCATGAGCCCTGCCACACCAATTGCGGTGTAACTGGCGGAGTTCAAGATAGAGAAGATTTGATCAAGGTAACTGCGCTGGTCCGTGACGGACTCTACGCCCTTTTGCGAAGACAAAGCTTCAACTAAGACCGCGGACTGTGAGGGGTCCTTGAGGTTGACCCAGAACGTCTCGTTGAGCTGGTCTGGGGTGACATACTCGGCGACCGGATTTCCCTTGAACTAAATAGTACTTATCAATAAAAGGAGACAAGGTTGGTGACGACAAGGCAGCATCAACATCAGCAATCTGCTCAGCAGTAGCCGCACCGTCGAGGCAGTTCTCCCCCGCTGAAACATCGGTACACAAATACACAGCAACCTGCGCCTTGTCGTACCAGTAGTTCTTCATCTGACCGATCTGCATTTGCAACAAAATGGCGGTTCCGACAAAAGTCAAAGAAATAAAAGTCACCAAAATGACCGAGACAACCATGGAGAAGTTACGGCGAAGGCCGTTAGCAACCTCCGACCAAATCAGTGCGAACCTCATCGAACAGGCCCCACATTCTGGTCATTTTCGCCAGCTTCTTTCGCACGGGCTTGCGCCTGCAGACGCAGACGCTCCGCTAGCGGCAAGCTGGAGGTATCCACCGGAGGCTTCGTCAGCGGATCTCCCGCGGGCGCAGGCGTCTGGTCTGCAAACGCAGGTGGATCCAGACGCTGAACAGGCTTAGATTCGTTCATGTTGAACAGCTCGTTGAGATCACCCAGGTCATCGATTTCGCCGGTGTCATAGGCACTCGGGATCGCGGGGACGGCATCCATGGTGATTTCTTCTACCGGCTCAAATACAGGAGTAGGAATCACAATGTCTGTGGTTTCGATGATCTGAGGTTGTTCAGAAGCAGTCACGATGCCCTGCGGGCGTGTGGTTGCAGCCATGGCTGCAGCCGCGGCCGCGGTGTGGTCACCGGTGGAGTTGATAGAAGTATCGGCACCAATGATGGGCAGAGCTGCGGTATTGCCATAACCAGATTCGCGCTCATCACGCACAATCTGACCGGCAACAAGTTCAATCACGCGCTTTTGCATGCGGTCCACAAAATCTGCGGCGTGGGTGGCCATCACGACGGTTGTTCCCCCGGCGTTAATTCGCTCCAGCAGGGCCATGATGCCGGCACTGGTGGCGGGGTCGAGGTTACCGGTGGGCTCATCAGCCAGGAGGAGCGCAGGCTTGTTCACAATTGCCCGGGCAATCGCCACACGCTGCTGCTCACCACCAGAAAGTTCGTGCGGGTAACGCTGTGCTTTACCGGCAAGACCTACCATTTTGAGGACGTCAGGAACAGCTTCTTGAATAAAGCCGCGGGACTTGCCAATAACTTGCAGCGTGAACGCAACGTTGTCAAAGACGGTCTTGTTGGGCAACAGGCGGAAGTCTTGGAAGACAACACCCAAGTTACGACGGAAGTAGGGCACCTTACGGTTCGAAATAGAACCAAGATCCTGGCCCAAGACGTGGATAGAACCGGAGTTGGGCTTATCTTCCTTGATCATCAGACGCAGGCAGGAAGATTTACCCGAGCCGGAGGCGCCGACGAGGAAGACGAACTCGCCACGCAGAATCTCAAAATCAACGCCGTTGAGGGCGGGACGCGAAGAACCTGCGTACTTTTTGGTGACCGTACTAAAGCGAATCATGACTCATTGAGCCTAAGCGGGCTGAGCTCGAAAGAGCTGAAAGACGCGGGCGTGCCGACGAACCGGTAACCTTGAATTCAGGAGGTTTCCATGCGCAAATTCATTTTCAACGCCAGTGTGCTCGGTGCCATTTTTGGTGGTTTCAGTGCTCTGCGCGCAACAGTGCGTGGGCCTCGCGACTGGCGCCTCATTTTGGTGTGGCTCGGCTGGGGTATTTCTCTCGTATTAGCCATTGCTGATGTTGCGAAAGCGAACAAGCAGGAAGAGCTCGACAACGAGCCCTACGACTTCTAACGGTCACCTCCTCGATGATTTCTACTCCCCTCAAGGGCGCCGATCCGCACGATTATGACCACTCCCACCCCGACCTATCCGGGGGGTGGCTTCGTGCGTCTGTTTTCGGCGCCATGGATGGACTTGTTTCTAACATTGCCCTGATTGCCGGTATTGGTGCCGCCGGGGCAAATGCGCAAACCGTGGTGCTCACGGGGGCAGCTGGCCTCGTTGCCGGCGCCTTCTCGATGGCTTTGGGGGAATATGCCTCGGTCAAGACAGCGAATGAGCAGCTCGAGTCTGAGCTCGAGGTGGAGCGCCAAGCACATGCCCGCAACCCTCAGGGCGAAGAAAATGAACTAGTACTCAACTTCATTGAGATGGGAATGACGGAGAAGACGGCGCAATACGCAGCTGCGGAAGTCCACCTCAACACCGAACAAGCCGCACGCATCCACATCACCCAAGAATTGGGCGTGGATCCAGACTCTAAGCCTTCCCCGTGGATTGCAGCCGTGTCCTCTTTTGCCATGTTTGCAACGGGTGCATTCATCCCCCTCATTCCTTATGCCTTGGGCTTTGAGTCGCTCTGGCTCGGTCTGGGTGTTGGCGGGCTAGGCCTGCTCATAGCTGGCGGCATTGCCGCCCGTTACACCCGCAAATCTTGGTGGAAAAGCGCACTTCGACAGCTCTTCTTTGGCGCGATTGCCGTGGGAGCGACCTATTTGGTCGGTTCTCTCCTCGGTGTCGGTGCTCACTAACCTCAACGAGAAACAACTGTGCCCCTCACCATTGGTGAGGGGCACAGTCATGTAACAGCTAGAAAGCAACCTTGCCTGTGGTGGGGCCGGCAACAGCCTTGCGAGGACGAGAGCGCAAGTACTGGTGAGGCCAGTAGTCGATCTCGATGTCCAGTTCAGCTGCGGCACGCAGTGCAAAGTGAGGGTCGCGCATGTGCTCGCGTCCCAGTAGAACAGCATCTGCCTGGCCGCTGATAATAATGTCATTAGCCTGTGCAGGTTCGGTGATGAGCCCCACAGCAGCGGTAGGCACGTCAGCATCGTTCTTG
>JBEGKV010000153.1:0-2815 GCA_041183925.1 Actinomycetota bacterium | reverse complement strand
TGGCTTTCAACTTCCTCCCCCACTGCCAGGGGCTCCCATCGAACTGGAATTTTAAAATCCCTGAGCCATGCTGGTGCCTGTTTGACCATGTCATCCAATTGATCCCCCGTCAGCATGTCTTCAGCGCCAATCCCTAACGTTGGGAGTCCAAGTTGAACGAAGGCACTCGGGCTTTCACGATGGACGCCTTCAGGATACCATCCCGCAGCCTGCTTAGCCACTTGTTCGAATTTCGTGCGCCCTGCTACCCCCCAAGCTTTCAATCTGTTGTTCGCATTTGCTTCACTGATGGAGAAGGGGGCTCCGTTGACTCGAATTTGTCCCCGCTGTCGTCCAGTACCATCCCACGTCGCACGCAGAGGTCGCGGTTGGTCTGGAGACCATGTATGTAAATCCGCAGCCTTCCAATTCGGGAGCTGTGTTTGCAGAGCTGCTAGCATTACTTCTCGCAGCTCCCCCTCGTCAATCCCAGCGCTCTGCCATAACTCCGTGAAACACCGCAGAGACCATGCTGCACCAGCCCCTACCGGCCGCAACAACGCCGTTCTGCCTGATGCATCATCACCACCCTCGTTCCTGTCTACGAACTCGCACCAAAATCCAGAGTGCGTTTGCTGTGCCCTTCCTATGAACAAACGCATTAGGGCTTGGGAGGCGACGACTTCTACCACCAGTTCAGTTGCCGCTCGTCCCCCCGACCGCAACCGTCGGATCTGCCAAGATGCATGAGACCATGCCTTCTCATCCGCTAGTATTCCTCGCCGCGTGATCCACTGCTTTGCCGCCGTAAGTGTGTCCACCGGTAGGCCGTTGAAGCGTACCCACACTTTCCCTTCCCGTGTTCCCTCCACAAGTCGCTGCTGGTAGCGTTTGTATCTCGTGCTCAAAATCCATGGTCGAAGATGTCGCTCGATCCACTTCTCAGCGCCGTCCAGTTCTGAAGCGATGTCCATGTCCCCCTTGCCGCCTACAAACTGCCCAGCACGCTCAAGTGCCTGCTGCAGTCGCTGCACACGGAGGGCTTTCCTTGCTTTCAGCCCTGTCTTCCACGACTCGTTCTGGTCCGTCATCATTTCGATCTGCAATCGTTGTCTATGCAGTGCGTCGACCACCTCGTCCCGTAGCCGAGATTCCTCTTCAAGATCACAAACCTTGTAGGCACTGTTCCTGCCTGTACAATGAGTCCTGCAGTCACGCATGGTCGTGTCATCTAGTTTGGTAATGATCTCACCGTCCGATACCAGACAATACCCCTTATGTCGTACTCGCGCACCATCCCCCGGAGCATCCGCTGCCTGTTCGGCTTTCTGGTCGTTTTGCTTCGACTTGCTTCGCTTGCCTTCGCAAGTGTGTTTGTGACGTCCCGCGTCCGCTACCTTGCATGCATGGGAGCAATACGTCATCTTGCAGACTGCACCACATGTTACTGCCCCACTGGCTCCTCCACACCCCGCACACCAATCCCCGGGATGACAGACTCTCCTATGATCTGACCAATGTTGTTCTAGACAGCTCCGGTTGCAATAGTATGCATTTCTGCACCTTTTGCACTGCTGGCGAGCATGCCGAGCTTTGCACATCGCACATTCCCTGTCAGGCGTGTCGTTGCTGTGACCGAGGCTCCTGAGCACAGCATCACCACCCCGTTGCTGCAGTTCACGAGCCTCACTCGCTGTCGGGATACCTTGTCGCCACAATGGTGTTCCATTCGATCTCCTCGACACCGTCGACAACTCCAGCCCTCCGTCTTTTCTCAACACTGCGTCCGCTTCCTGCTGCAGGTGCTGCGTTGTTCCTTTACTCTCCTGCCGTTCCAATGCGCCTGGTGCGTTTGTCGTGCTAAAACCGCAGTCAGCCAATGTCGTCTGCTGTCGCTTTCGCTTTACCTTTTTTGTTTCCTTGCTCACCGCATCGCTGACATCGGTGCCCATTGGCATTGTCGATGACTCCACCCGCAAATCCACTCCGTTATCAGAGCTAGGAGGATTGCCTCCTGTCCACATGGCATCATATGTGAGCCCACCGTCAGCGGCACATTGTTCGCTATCCACTACGCCACCGCTGTGTGCCTCGCTGGCCACCGTCATACTCCACCGCTGTGTTGATGCTCTCGAGCGGGGTTTAGATAAAACATGGTCAGCGGAGTGCCCTGATGCCGCTGCCCCGTTTTCCGATGTTTCCATCACATCATGCTGGTCAAACTGTTGCTCTGCTGGTGGTGGACTTGACAACTCCACACAGGAGTCGTCATCACATGGCTGTACGTTGAGAAGAACACCTTGGCCTTCCCTCGCTTCCGTTTGTGAGCTGGATTTAACCTCCCTGCTCAAGGTTGGATCCCCAATCCCTGGGGAGGGATGCGAGGCGTTCGACGATGCACCGCTGCCGATAGTTCCACGTAGTTGTCTCGTGGATCGAGCACTCCTGCCCCCCAGTGGATTTCGGTGACAGCTAACGCATATTTGAGACCGAGATTCTTCTCCAAAAACTGTACTTGAGCATACTTGACACGTGAAGCCTTCTTTCCAGGAGCCTATCGAAAGGACGGTTCGGAGGAACCAAGATCGGCACTGCTCCATGTGTTCTTGAGCAAAGTTCATCCTCCACCCCCGTGCGCAGTATATGATGTATAGCAGAACAAACATTCCACAATCGAAGGCATTGCCTTGGCGAGGGGTGGTGCTGGGTGATCGCGCTGACCAATCCCATCCTCCTATGGATTCATCCTCCGTGCCGAGGAGAAAAATTCCACACCTTTGCCACTGGTCAACTGTTTCTTGCGTTATTACGCCTTCTCGGATCAACTGCGCCATCG
>JBEGKV010000152.1:0-2986 GCA_041183925.1 Actinomycetota bacterium | reverse complement strand
TCCCGCAAACGTCTGGTTGCGCGCATTTTGCGCCTTCCCATTAGCGAGTTCGACACCCGACGCACAGGAGACCTCGTCTCCCGCGTCGGGAGCGACACCACCCTGCTGCGAGCGGTGTTGACTCAAGGGCTCGTGGAAGCCATTGGTGGATCGCTGACCTTTATCGGCGCCATCATTGCGATGGCGATTATTGACCCTGTTTTGTTGGGGCTCACCGTACTTGTTGTCTTCACCGCGATTGCGGTGGTCGTGATTCTGTCGCGCCGTATACGTGTGGCCAGCCGTAAGGCCCAGGCCAAGGTGGGCGAACTGGCTGCATCGGTGGAGCGTGCGATTTCCGCTGTGCGCACCGTTCGTGCAGCCAACGCCACCGAACGTGAAACCGCGGTGGTCTATGAAGAGGCCGAAGGCGCCTGGCGCATGGGCATCAAGGTGGCCAAGATTTCTGCCCTCGTTGTCCCTGTAGCAGGTATCGCGATGCAGGTGGCTTTCCTCACCGTGCTCGGTGTTGGTGGGTACCGCGTTGCCTCTGGTGCGATTACGGTAGCCAACCTGGTCACCTTCATCTTGTTCCTGTTCATGATGATCATGCCCTTAGGCCAAGCCTTCGGTGCAATTACCTCGGTCAACTCTGCACTGGGTGCACTTGGTCGCATTCAAGAAATCATTGCCCTTCCTAGCGAAGGTGAACACGACCGTGACCTCGCCCCCTTGGCCACCGTCGACGGTGGTGCGCGCGGTGCGGTGAAGAACTCACCCGTGGCTGTGGAATTCGAGGACGTCCGTTTCTCTTACCCCAAACTCGTTCTCCCCGTAGAGGAAGACGAAAGCACCACAGACCCCACCGCCAAGCTCTCACGTGCTGAAAAAGCACGCCTCAAGGCAGGTGGCGCAGCGGGAGAAGCTCTCGCTCAGGAGGCAACACCGGAGACAGAAGCCCCTGAAATTCTCAAGGGGGTCTCCTTCTCGGTTGCTCACGGTACTCGTGCAGCTCTGGTGGGCCCATCAGGTGCTGGAAAGTCCACCATTTTGGGACTAATCGAACGCTTCTATGACCCCAACTCGGGCGAGATTCGTCTCGGTGGCGTGGATATCAAGGCACTCGGTCGCGAAGATCTCCGTGCTCAGATCGGCTATGTCGAACAGGATGCCCCGGTCTTGGCTGGCTCTCTGCGCGATAACTTGCTGCTGGGCTCCCCCGCGGCCACGGACGAAGACTGTATTGCTGTTCTTGCCGAC
The DNA here is from genome assembly GCA_041183925.1 of Actinomycetota bacterium. Classification (GTDB taxonomy): domain Bacteria; phylum Actinomycetota; class Actinomycetes; order Actinomycetales; family Microbacteriaceae; genus Aurantimicrobium. The sequence continues at coordinate 1,747 of JBEGKV010000152.1, read as the reverse complement.
GTGAACCTCACCTCGGTACTCGAGCGCAGCGCGTTCGGTCTGGATGCTCCTGTCGGCGAAGAGGGCGTCATGCTCTCTGGCGGTGAACGCCAGCGTCTGGCGATTGCGCGTGCACTGCTGGCAGCACCACCTGTCTTACTTCTCGATGAATCAACTTCCAGCTTGGATGGCGCCAACGAGCAGCTCATGCGTGAGGCGATTGACCGTGTTGCGCAAGATCGCACGCTCATCATCATTGCCCACCGCCTGTCGACCGTAGTCGACAGCGATCAAATCATCGTGCTGGAAAACGGTGCGGTGGTGGGCACGGGAACCCACTCTGAACTCATTGCCAGCACCCCGCTCTATAAAAACCTCGCCAAGCACCAGCTCTTGGTCTAATTTCTACGGAGTCGTGTTCTGGGCCACCAGCACACCGATAATCACGAGTGCTGGTAGCACCCAGACATACCAGCGGGAATACCACGGTGACTCGTCGTCTTTAGCCTTCTCGAAGTCATTTCCTCCGGGAATGAAGTCAGACATACTCGCCTAAGCGAACGGGTTTGGCGTCATCGTGTATTTGGTGGAGAGGTATTCGTGAATACCTTCTGCGCCACCTTCACGGCCAATACCCGACATCTTGACGCCACCAAATGGTGCTGAGGCGTTCGAGATGACGCCCACATTCAGACCCATCATGCCGGTCTGAAGTTTCTCAATCAGACGCTGACCACGCTTGAAGTCTTCCGTGAAGACATAGCCAATCAGGCCATATTCGGTGTCATTGGCAATTCGGATACCTTCTTCTTCGGTGGCGAAGGTAGTTATCGACAACACCGGTCCAAAGATTTCTTCCGTGAGAATGTTGGCACCAGGGGTGACTCCCGTGAGCACCGTGGGCGCATAGAAGGTTCCTGCGCCATCGAGAGCATGACCACCGGTGGCCACGGTTGCACCCTTGGCCACGGCATCGGCCACCAGTTCACTGGCCTTTGCCACAGCGTTCTGATCAATGAGAGGACCGATGTTGACACCCTCATCAGTTCCACGGCCCACTTTCAAAGCCTGAACACGTTCGGTCACACGTGCTGCGAATTCTTCGGCCACAGCTTCGTGCACAATAATCCGGTTGGCGGCCGTGCAGGCCTGACCGATGTTGCGGAATTTTGCAATCATGACGCCGTCAACGGCCTTATCCAGATCGGCATCTTCAAAGACCACGAACGGGGCATTTCCGCCCAGTTCCATGGAGGTGCGCAGCATGTTCTCAGTGGCAAGCTTCATGAGTGACTGTCCCACCCCGGTAGATCCGGTGAAGGAGAGCTTCCGTAAGCGCTTGTCCAGAATGATGGGGTCAGACACAGCAGCGGTGTTGGTGGTGGTGAACACGTTCACCACACCGTCGGGCAGGCCGACTTCCTGCAGGATCTTGGCAAAGAACAACGTGGTCAACGGAGTGAGGGTTGCCGGCTTCACCACGACCGTGCAGCCCGGCAATTTTGCGGGTGGCCATGGCCAGGGGGAAGTTCCAAGGCGTGATCATATAGCTGGGTCCTACCGGCATCTGGGTCACGATGGTGCGGCCCGTGCCTTCAGGGTTGATGCCGTAGCGTCCATTGATGCGCACGGCTTCCTCACTGAACCAGCGCAGGAATTCGGCGCCGTAACCCACCTCGCCCAGCGACTCTGCCAGGGGCTTGCCCATCTCTAAAGTCATCAGCAGAGCAAACTCGTTTTTGAGTTCGATCACGCGCTCAAACGCCTT
>JBEGKV010000151.1:0-2829 GCA_041183925.1 Actinomycetota bacterium | reverse complement strand
CATCCGCACTGCTTATGTCGAGGGTGGCCCCACCCTGGCCAGCGCATTCATCGCTGCAGGCTTAGCTGACCGCCTCTATATCTACCAAGCACCCATGCTGCTCGGCGGCGACAAAATGGCTCTCGGCAACCTGGGCATTACCACCCTCAGCGAACGTATTGATCTCGATATTGCCTCTGTTGAACAGCTCGACTCCGACATTCTGATTACCGCACACCCCACCAGAAAGGATGTGTAGTGATGTTTACCGGACTTATTGAAGAACGCGGCACCATTACCGCTATTGAACAGCTTCCCGATGCCGTTCGCCTCACCGTTGAAGGTAACAAGGCACTTCAGGGCGCTCAGCAGGGTGACTCCATCGCCGTCAGCGGTGTATGCCTGACCGTGGTGGAACAAACCCCCACCACCTTCACCGCAGATGTAATGGAACAGACCCTCCAGATGAGCACACTGCGTAATGCTCGTGTGGGTCTCAACGTCAATCTTGAGCGTGCGGCAGAACTCGGCAGTCGCCTCGGCGGCCACATCGTGCAAGGGCACGTTGATGGCACCGCGACTATTCTTTCCATCACCCCTTCCGAGGACTGGACGGTGATTCGCTTTGGCCTAGCCCGCGAACTCGCTCCTCTTCTTGTCGACAAGGGCTCGATCACGGTGGACGGGGTCTCTTTGACCGTCAGCACCATTAGTGATCCCACTGAAGCTTCCCAATGGTTTGAGGTTTCCCTCATTCCAGAAACGTTGACCGTGACAACTCTCGGTCTTCGACAGGTTGGGGAGGCAGTGAATCTGGAAACAGACATTATCGCTCGGCAGGTGGCCAGAATGCTGGCCTTCCTGCCACAACAGAATGCAGGTGCCTAATGGCTCTTACACCCATGCCCGAAGTCCTCGACGCTATTCGCGCAGGCCGCATCGTCATCGTCGCTGATGACGAAGGCCGCGAAAATGAAGGCGACGCCATCATGTCGGCAGAGCTTGCGACCAAAGAATCCATTGCCTGGATTGTGCGCAACTCGTCTGGTCTGCTGTGTGCACCGATGCCACGCGATTATGCCGACCGCTTGAACCTGCCCATCATGGTGGAGCAGAGCCAAGATTCACGGAAGACTGCCTACACTCTCACTGTCGATGCAGCTGTAGGAACAACGACCGGTATTAGCGCCTCTGACCGTGCCCTCACGATGAACGTGTTGGCAGATCCCACCTCTGTACCCGGTGACCTCATCCGTCCCGGTCACGTGCTTCCTTTGCGTGCCGTGGACGGTGGAGTCCTCCAGCGCGGTGGTCACACCGAGGCTGCTGTAGACCTCATGCGTCTGGCCGGCCTCAAGCCTGTGGGCGTCATCGCTGAAATCGTCGATGAAGACGGTGACATGATGCGTATGCCTGGTCTGGAGAAGCTGTGTGCACGTGAAGACATGCCCCTGACCACCGTGGCTGCCATCATCGAATACATCGAAGCGAACCCACTCCCCGTCCGCGAAAACCTGGATGCCAACCGCGTGGGCTTCGAAGTGGAGACCACTGTCCCCACCGAAAACGGAACGTTCCGTATGCGCGGTTACCGTGACCACGCAACCGGCGCGGAACACGTCGCTATCATCGCAGGTAACCCTGGTGGCTCGGATGTGCTCGTCCGTGTCCACAGCGAATGCCTCACCGGTGAAGCACTGCACTCACAGAAGTGTGAGTGTGGACCTCAGCTCGATGCTGCCTTGCGCAAAATCGAAGCAGACCCCAAGGGCGGCGTTGTTCTCTACATGCGTGGACACGAAGGCCGTGGCATTGGCCTGCTGAACAAGTTCAAGGCATACAAGTTGCAGGAACAGGGCATGGATACCCTCGACGCCAACTTGGCTCTGGGCTTCCCCGCAGATGACCGCGACTACACCGCAGCTGCACGCATGCTGGACGACATGGGCATCAGCTCTGTTCGTCTGCTCTCGAATAACCCCGAGAAGCAGCGTCAGCTGGAGCAGTACGGTATCGAGATCAATGACCTCGTTCCCCTCCTGGTTGGTCGTTCGAAGCACAACGAGGGCTACCTCAACGTCAAGCGTGACCGTATGGGTCACCAGATTCCGGAGAACTACCCTTTAGTTGAGCTCGCCTTCGCCCGAGAGTTTGTTGCATGAGCGGCGCAGGATCACCGAGCATCTCCGTCGACGCAACAGGTTTGAAGGTCGTCATTGTCGCAGGGCAATGGCATGACGTGATTACCAACGCCATGATTGCTTCCGCTCAACGCACGATTGAAGCCAGTGGCGCCAGCCACTCCCTCATTCGTGTGGCCGGAAGCTTCGAGCTTCCGATTGTGAGCAAAGCCGTCTTGGAAGAGGGCGCCGATGCCGTCGTTGCCCTGGGTGTGATCATCCGCGGCGGAACCCCCCACTTTGAGTTCGTTTCCGATGCAACAACCAGCGGACTTACCCGTGTTTCCTTGGACACGGGTAAGCCTGTTGGCTTCGGAGTTCTCACACTTGATGACGAACAGCAGGGTCTTGACCGGGCTGGTTTGCCAGATTCGAAGGAAGACAAGGGCGCCGAAGCAGCTACCGCTGCGTTGGAAACCGCCATCACCCTTCGCGCCATCCGCAGCAAGTAGTTAGGCTGAGGGCATGGAAATTCTTGCAACTATTCTTGTCATCCTGCACTTTGTTGGCTTGTCTCTTCTCCTGGGTGGTTTCTTCTCCCAAATCAAGGAGATTGCCAAGGGCACCGGTCGCGTTCTGCGCATCATGCTCGATGGTGCCTACACCCAGTTGGTAACCGGCCTTGCGCTGACCGGTATTTACTCAGCAGGGTTGATTGAGGGTGAAGAAG
>JBEGKV010000150.1:0-2846 GCA_041183925.1 Actinomycetota bacterium | reverse complement strand
CTCTGGTGGTTTGGGCGCAGTAGCCGGTGGTATGACCAGTGCACTGGGTGGTTCTGCATCACCTACCGCATTCGGTAGCCTCCTGCTGGGTGCACTGGCTGTTGTTCTCGTCGGTGGTATCAGCCTCGCTGGTGGCCGCGGAACTATGGTCAACGTGTTCCTTGGTTTCGCCATCATCGCGATTCTGTCCGCAGGTCTCTCGGCTATGGGGGCAAAGGCATTCGTTGCCGAGCTCTTCACCGGTGTACTGCTGCTGGTCGTGCTGGTCTTCGACTACCTCATTGGTGCAATCGCGGAAAACGAACGCAAGAAGCGTTTGCGCAAGATTGCAACCTCCGAGGCGTAAAACTCGATCACAGAATGGGCGGATCTTTATGGTCCGCCCATTCTGTGATTAAGCCCACTCTCACTGTGTTTGGCACTGCGTCGAAAACCGTGTCGAGAACTGTGTAGAGATTGAGCGTTTTCTCACCCCACCCGCCTCCTCGCTCTAAAGTGAGAAGAGGTTTTGAAATACGTGAACGAATGAAAGGTCACATCATGAGGGAAGTTGTCGTCTGCGAACCCCTTCGCACGCCCATTGGCAAGTTCGGTGGAATGTTCTCCGCTATTGCCCCCGTCGATCTCGCTGCAGCTGTCATTAGTGCTCTCGTAGAGCGCACTGGCATTGACACCAGCCGTATCGATGACATCATCTTTGGTCAGGGATACCCCAGCGCAGAAGCTGCCCCCATTGGCCGTGTTGCTGCGCTCAACGCTGGGCTCCCTGTCACCGTGGGTGGATCTCAGGTTGACCGCCGCTGTGGTTCGGGACTTCAAGCCATTCTTGATGGCTGCATGCAGATTCAGACCGGGGTGAGCGATGTTGTCATCGCCGGTGGTGCTGACACCATGAGCCAGGCACCGATGTACACCGTGAACACCCGTTGGGGTATTCGTGGCACAGATGGCTACAAAGTGGAAGACTCGCTTGGCCGTGCTCGTCAGACTGCGGGAGGAAAGTTCTACCCCGTCCCCGGTGGCATGATCGAAACCGCCGAGAATCTTCGCCGTGAATTCGGTATCTCTCGTCAGGAACAAGACGAGCTCGCCCTGCGCTCACAGGCACGTGCAGCTGCCGCTGTAGAAGCTGGCAAGTTCACCGACGAAATCGTGCCCATCTCGGTCAAGGTCAAGGGTGGCGAAAAGCTCATCGATGCAGACGAGACCCCCCGTGCAACCACTATTGAAGATCTGCAGAAACTGAGCCCCATCATGCTCAAGAGCGATGCGGAAGCAACGGTGACTGCAGGTAATGCCAGCACTCAGAATGACGCAGCTGCCGCATGTATCCTGACGACCCCTGAGATTGCTGCTGAACTAGGTCTCACCCCCATTGTGAAGCTTCGTTCGTGGGCACGTGCGGGTGTAGAGCCCAGCCGTATGGGTATTGGTCCCGTTCCTGCTAGCTACAAGGCCCTAGACCGTGCCGGTCTGGGCTTGGCTGACATGTCCATGATTGAGCTCAACGAAGCATTCGCAGCTCAGGTACTTGCTGTGTCGCGCGAGTGGGGCTTCACCGACAGCGACTGGGACCGCACGAACGTGCTGGGTTCAGGTATCTCACTCGGTCACCCCATTGGTGCAACCGGCGCTCGTATCCTTGCAACCGGCTCACGTGAATTGGTTCGCAGTGGTGGAAACTTCATGCTCGAAACGATGTGTATCGGTGGTGGCCAGGGACTGGCTGCTGTGTGGGAACGCATCTAAAGTTTCTTTTGTGCACGGTGGGGTCTGGCGAATGCCAGACCCCACCGTTATTTCTGTCCTGTGCTCGGTTTGAACACCACGGAATCTGTGTTCCACATGCTGACCTAAAATTAAGCTATGTCTGAGATCAACCTTTTTTCGCCGATGAAGATTCGGTCCGTTGAGATTCGTAACCGCGTCTGGGTGCCACCTATGTGCCAGTATTCGGTCTTCAACCGGGATGGCGTTCCCACTTCGTGGCACATGGTTCACCTGGGCTCGATGGCAGTTGGTGGCGCGGGTCTCATCATTGTGGAAGCAACCGCTGTCTCTTTTGATGGCCGCATTACCGTCCACGACACGGGAATCTGGAACGATGAACAGCGCGACGCGTGGGCAGACATCGTGGAGTTCATTACTGAACACGGTGCTGTTGCGGGTATTCAGCTTGCACACGCAGGCCGCAAGGCTTCTGTTCGCCCCGACTGGAACTTTGCCGGCGCTGCAGGCCCCATGCCTGAATCTGAAGGTGGTTGGATTCCCATCGCTCCCTCAGCGATTCCCTTCGATGACACCTCTACGACTCCTCGCGAGATGACCATCGAAGACATTGACCGCGTTGTGGAAGACTTCAAGACGGCAGCTCAGCGTTCCGTTGATGCAGGTTTCAAGGTCCTCGAAATACACGGTGCTCACGGCTACTTGCTGCACGAGTTCCTCTCTCCGTTGTCCAACACCCGCACTGACGAATACGGTGGATCGCTCGAGAACCGTGCACGTATTCTGATGCGCATTGTTGACGTCGTTCGCGAGGTTGCGGGTAAGGATATTGCCGTCTTCGTCCGCTTCTCAGCAACGGACTGGAAAGACGGCGGATGGACTCCCGAGGACACCACCACGGTGGCTAAGTGGTGCTACGACCACGAAGTTGACCTCTTCGATATTTCCACGGGTGGAAACGTCATTGGCGTCACCATCCCTACCGGCCCTAACTACCAGGTTCCCTTCAGTGAGCAGGTCAAGAACGATGCTGACGTGCCTACCGCTGCTGTGGGGCTCATCACCGAACCTGCACAGGCTAATGACATTATTATCAGCGGCCAGGCAGATGCTGTTCT
>JBEGKV010000149.1:0-2853 GCA_041183925.1 Actinomycetota bacterium | reverse complement strand
CACGCATTACGCAGCAGTTTTCTCACGAATCTGTCGCTTCATCCGCCAGAGCATTCCGGTCATTCCGCGAACACGCAAAGGAGAAATGAGCGTGTTGAGACCCAGCGTGCTGGGAAAGTCATCGGGGATGCCCAGTGCTTCTTCTACGGTGAGACCAGTGAGCCCCTGAACCAAGATGCTGGCAAAACCTCGTGTCGTTGGTGCTTGGACGGGTGCCGTTGCATGAACAGCCACAACGCCGTCGGTCACGTCAACAAAGATAAAGACGGGAGACTGACATTCTTCGACCTTCTCGAGAAGTTCGGGGTGGTCTTGATACTCCGAGGGAAGCTCAGGAAGCTCTTCAGAGAATTCAATGAGCAGTTGAATCTTGTCTTTATCCCCTAGATCGAGGAAATCTTCTTGTGTCTGTGCGAGGACGGTGGGGAGATCAGTCATGGTCTTTCTATCTTCTCAGGTTCCCCGTCTGGAGATGAATGAAAAAAGCGGGAGCTGGCTGTGCCAACTCCCGCTTTGATGATGTTCTTAGAGTGAACCAGGTTCTGATCCCTTGACAATGGGGACCCTCACGGCGGAGCCCCACTCAGTCCAGGAGCCGTCGTAGTTGCGAACCCCGGTGAAGCCCAGCAGATAGTTCAACACGAACCAGGTGTGGCTCGAGCGTTCACCAATACGGCAGTAGGCAATGACATCGTCACCGGGCTTGAGTCCAGCGCCGTCGAGGTAGAGGGCCTCTAGTTCAGAACGAGACTTGAACGTGCTGTCTTCATTCGCTGCCTTTGCCCACGGGACACTTGCTGCGCCAGGGATGTGGCCTCCACGGAGGGCGCCTTCCTCGGGATAGGCAGGCATGTGTGTGCGTTCACCGGAGTATTCCTCTGCACTGCGCACATCAATCATGGGTTTGCCGATGTGGGCTAGCGTGTCTGCGAGGAAAGCGCGGATCGGAGCATCGTTACGCTCAATGACGGGGTAGGAGGTGCGAATGAGGACTGGCTGTTCAGAAGTCAGCTCGCGGCCTTCCTCAATCCATTTGTCACGTCCGCCATCAAGAAGGCGAACATCTTCGTGGCCGAAGAGTTTGAATACCCAGAGCGCGTATGCAGCCCACCAATTACTCTTATCGCCGTAGATCACAACGGTGCTCTCGCGGCTGATGCCTTTGGAGCTCAACAGCTCAGCAAAAGCTGGACCTTGAACGTAGTCGCGAAGGACAGGGTCGTTGAGGTCGGTGTGCCAGTCAATTTTCACCGCACCAGGAATGTGTCCAATTTCATACAGCAGAACATCTTCATCCGACTCCACAACAACCACGTCAGGGTTTGTGAGATTGGCAGCGAGCCATTCGGTGCTGACAATTGCTTCGGGGTGTGCGTAGTCGGCGAACTTTGCGTTGCTATCAGTAGGTACGCTCATGGCTCCAGTTTCGTATCTCTAGGGAAAGGCAGCACGAAAGTAATCATGGTTTTGCCAATAGGCTTGTGCTGCACCTTCGAGACTACGTACTCAGGAGAACTGTGCCAACCCCGTTGCTCCAATTTGTAGCTTATGTTGAGGAATATTTCAGGCAATGTCTTCTGCCCTGTCACTCGTTGAACGTCATCCGACACTGGATGCTGGTTCTATCGTCAGCTCTCTGGTTCCGCCGCCACAATTCACACAGGCCCGCTTCGAGAACTACATTCCCAATCCAGACTTCCCCTCGCAGGAAGAAGCACGCACGATTCTGGAAGAATTTGCCGGCCGCAACACAGCGGTCATCAAACAAGCCAAACTTTTTAGCCGTGCAAAGAAGACAGAAGAATTCCCTCCAGGTGTCTACCTAGACGGTGGCTTTGGTGTGGGTAAAACGCACTTGCTTGCTGCCGCGTGGAATATGGCTTCCGGAAAAAAGTATTTCGGAACGTTCCTGCAGTACACCTCGCTTGTGGGGGCGCTCGGATATGTCAAGGCAGTCGAAGCCCTCAAGGGCGCAAGTTTGATCTGTATTGATGAGTTCGAGCTCGATGATCCCGGCGACACCATGATGATGACGCGCATGTTGGGTGAACTGGTTGCCGGGGGCACACGTATCGCTGCCACGAGTAACACTCCGCCAGCTGCTTTGGGAGAGGGGCGTTTTGCCGCCGCTGACTTCCTGCGCGAAATTCAAGCCCTTGCCTCCAACTTCCGAACCTTGCGCATTGACGGAACGGATTACCGCCAGCGCACAGCAGAGGGTATTTCTCGTGTCCAGTCGCCTGAAGAACTTTCTGCAAACATTGCGACTTTGCGTGCAGCGGGAGAATTCGTCACTCTGGACAACTTTGATGCGCTTTTGGCGCACCTCGCCACCGTGCACCCGTCGGTCTATGTTCGATTATTAGAAGGTATCGACACCATCGCACTCAGTGATGTTCACGTCATCATGAACCAGACCGATGCTCTTCGCCTGGTTGCCTTTATTGACCGTGTCTATGACGCACAGATCCCGATTGTGGCCTCCGGTTCTCCGCTATCCGAAGTTTTTGGTGGAGATATGGTCAACGGCGGTTACCGCAAGAAGTATTTACGCTGCGTTTCTCGCCTGATTGCCTTGACCAACTCGTAGCTCAGTAATCAGAACGAAACACAACGCGCCATTTTGTAACCTGTACGACACCTTAATGAACTCGTGCGGTAACTCCCACCCCTCACACTCATGAATAGAGACGGTGAAATATCCGTCACCATTCGTGAAAGAGGTTGAAATGGATCAAGGCAACACCGCCTTTGTACTCATCAGCGCAGCACTCGTGCTCCTGATGACCCCCGCCCTGGCATTCTTCTATGGCGGTCTCGTCAAGGCTAAGAGTGTCGTCAGCATGATGATGC
>JBEGKV010000148.1:0-5254 GCA_041183925.1 Actinomycetota bacterium | reverse complement strand
TCCCATCGCCATCAAAGATGTCTTGGTCACCACAGATATGCCTTCCACCTCGGGCTCCAAGATCCTCGAAGGCTGGATGTCTCCCTATGACGCCACCGTCGTGACGAAGGTGCGCGAGGCCGGTCTGATTCCCCTGGGCAAGACCAACATGGACGAATTCGCTATGGGTTCTTCTACCGAGCACTCCGCTTTCGGTCCTACCCGTAACCCCTGGAATCTTGACCGTATTCCAGGTGGCTCGGGTGGTGGTTCCGCAGCTGCTGTGGCTGCCTATGAAGCCCCGTTGGCTCTGGGCTCTGACACGGGTGGCTCGATCCGTCAGCCTGCCCACATCACCGGAACCGTGGGCGTCAAGCCCACCTACGGTGGAGTCTCGCGCTATGGTGCGATTGCTCTGGCTTCCAGCTTTGACCAGATTGGGCCCGTCACCCGCACAGTGCTCGACTCAGCACTGTTGCATGACGTGATCAAGGGTCATGACCGTCACGACAGCACCTCTCTGAAAGACGAATGGCCTTCTTTCGCTGACGCTGTCAAGAACGCCAACGTGGAGGGTCTCAAGATCGGCGTGATCGAACAACTCGATGGTGAAGGTTTCCAGCCTGGTGTGTTGACGCGTTTCCAGAAGGTTTCCAGCCTGGTGTGTTGACGCGTTTCCACGAATCTCTCGAGTTGCTCAAAGCAAACGGCGCTGAGATTGTGAACGTTTCTTTGCCGAGCCTCGAGCACGCTGTTGCAGCGTATTACCTCATCCTTCCCGCAGAAGCTTCGAGTAACCTGGCCAAGTTTGACTCGGTTCGCTTTGGTCTGCGCGTCCAGCCCGAAGGTGGCGGAACGGTGGAGCAGGTTATGTCGGCAACGCGTGACGCAGGCTTCGGTCCTGAGGTCAAGCGCCGCATCATCTTGGGCACCTATGCACTCTCTGCCGGCTACTACGACGCTTATTACGGCTCAGCTCAAAAGGTTCGTACCCTCGTGCAGCGCGACTTTGCAGACGCGTTCAGTAAGGTCGATGTTCTGGCATCGCCCACTGCGCCCACTACTGCGTGGAAGCTCGGCGAACAGCTCGATGACCCGCTGGCTATGTGGCGCGGCGATATTGCCACGATTCCTGCAAACATGGCTGGTATTCCCGGCATCAGTATCCCTGCGGGCCTCGCAGACGAGGACGGATTGCCTGTCGGCATCCAGTTCCTCGCCCCTGCTCGTGAAGATGCACGTCTCTACAACGTCGGCGCAGCCCTCGAGGCACTCCTCGAGAAGAAGTGGGGCCACACCCTGCTCAGCCAAGCACCAGCTCTGAACGGAGGGGCACGCTAATGGCAAAAGCAAAGCTCATGGACTACGAGAAGGCACTTGAACTCTTTGAACCCGTTCTCGGTTTCGAAGTTCACGTCGAACTTTCCACCCAGACCAAGATGTTTTCGGCTGCTCCCAATAACTTTGGCAGCGAGCCCAATATCAACATCACACCCACCTGCCTCGGTCTTCCGGGTTCACTCCCCGTGGTCAACGAACAAGCAGTGCGCTACTCGATCAGTTTGGGCCTCGCCCTCGGCTGTGACATCGCAGAATCTTCGTCCTTTGCGCGCAAGAACTACTTCTACCCCGACCTGGCAAAGAACTACCAGATCTCTCAGTTTGATGAGCCCATCGCGATCAACGGAAATGTCGAAGTAGAACTGCCGAATGGTCGCGTGTTCCAGATCGATATCGAACGCGCCCATATGGAAGAAGATGCCGGAAAGCTCACCCACGTGGGTGGTTCCACCGGTCGTATTCAAGGCGCTGAGTATTCCCTCGTGGATTACAACCGCGCGGGTGTTCCCCTCGTGGAGATCGTGACCCGCATGATTGAGGGTGCTGAACACGACGCTCCTGAACTTGCTAAGGCGTATGTCGCCACCATTCGCGACATTGTTCTCGCTCTCGGTATCTCTGACGCCAAGATGGAACGTGGAAATCTTCGCTGCGACGCGAACGTCTCTCTGCGTCCTCGTGGTTCCGACAAGCTCGGCACCCGCACCGAAACCAAGAACGTGAACTCTCTGCGTTCGGTGGAGCGTGCAGTGCGCTACGAAATTCAGCGCCAGGCCCAGATTCTTGCTGATGGTGGAACCATCATTCAAGAAACCCGCCACTGGCATGAAGACACCGGTGCAACCAGTGCTGGCCGTCCCAAGTCAGATGCTGATGACTACCGTTACTTCCCTGAGCCTGACCTGCTCCCTGTCGTGCCAGACCCTGCTCTGATTGAAGAGCTGCGTGCTGCACTGCCAGAGAAACCTGCTGAGCGTCGCAAGCGACTGAAGGCCGACTGGGGTTTCACCGACCTTGAATTCCAAGACGTGGTCAACTCTGGTTTGCTCAACGAAATCACCGAAACCGTGGCCGCTGGGGCTACGCCGCAGGCTGCACGCAAGTGGTGGACCGGCGAGATTGCTCGTTTGGCAAATGCTGCCGAGGGTGATGCCGGAATCGATATTTCTCCTGCGCAGGTGGCAGAACTTCAGCAGCTGGTCGACGAGGGAACACTCACTGACCGTCTCGCTCGCCAAGTTCTCGAAGCCGTCGCCGCGGGTGAGGGGTCACCTCGTGAGATTGTGGAGACAAAGGGTCTTGCTGTGGTTAGCGATGACGGTGCCCTCATTGCCGCCATCGACGAAGCACTGTCCGCTCAGCCAGATGTCCTGGAGAAGATCAAGGACGGCAAGGTTCAAGCCGCTGGTGCGGTCATTGGTGCGGTCATGAAGGCCATGCAGGGTAAAGCAGACGCGGCACGCGTTCGAGAACTCGTGCTAGAACGGGCTGCTGCGCTCTAAACTGTGTTTATCGGCGTTGTTAATACGCCCTGAAATTCCAAGGAAAATCATGAGAATTCTCTTGTTCATCGTTGTGATGATTTTGTCTGTCGGCTCCTGCTACACCATGGGTCAGGCTTTTGCTTACCCCGATTACGGCTTCTGGATCTTCGGCGGCGGAGTTCTCATGAGCACCTTGGCCTTCGCTCTCGCGTCAAGGTGGAACCGCGCCTAGCATCCTCCATATCGACATGGACGCGTTCTTCGCGTCCGTGGAGGTATTAGACCGCCCTGAGGTGGTTGGTAAACCTGCCGTTGTTGCTCACGATTCGCCGCGTTCTGTGGTGACAAGTGCAACGTATGAAGCTCGTGCTTTAGGTATCCGTTCGGCCATGCCTTTGGTCCACGCACGCAGACTTGTTCCTGACGTCATTGTCCTCGAACCGCACTTTGAGAAGTATCGTCACTATTCGCGCATGGTGATGCAGATATTCCATGACTTCACCCCACTGGTTGAACAACTCTCCATCGATGAAGCGTTCTTGGATGTCTCCGGAGCGACAAAGATTTTTGGATCGATTAGGGCCAGGGTGAAAGCCGAAACAGGTCTGCCCTGTTCGGTGGGGGTGGCCAGCACAAAGTTTGTGGCCAAGCTGGCTTCGACGAAGTCAAAGCCCAATGGACTTCTTGTTATTCCAGAAGAAGACACTCTCGAGTTCTTACACCCGCTCCCCATTGATGCTCTGTGGGGCGTGGGAAAAAAGACCGCAGAGATTCTGCGTAAACGTGGACTGCACACCGTTGCTGATGTCGCCCATTCCCCAGAATCCAGTCTCATTTCTGCACTGGGACAAGCCGCTGGTTCGCACCTGTATGCCCTGTCTTGGGCACGTGACCCACGCCCGGTCTCCACGGAGCGGGTGGATAAGAGCATCGGCAAAGAACACACCTTCACCGAAGACGTGATAGATGTGGAGAAACTCACCGCCACACTGCTGTTCCAGGCCGACCACGTGGGAGCCCAGCTGCGCAAGGCGCAGCTCGAGGCTCGCACGATCGGCCTCAAGGTGACCTACTCTGACTTCGAATCCATTACTCGTTCGCGCACCCTGCCCGAAGCCACAAGTGTGGGCAGAGAAATTCACAAGGTGGTGTGTGAGCTCCTGGACGAATTACGACTGGGCGGCCGCTCGGTGCGATTGATCGGGGTGCGGGCGGCAGGGTTGGTCCAAGCTGGCGGTCAACAGCTGTCTTTATGGGAAGACGAAGTGGATCCGTGGAAGGATGCCGAAATCGCGATGGATCAGGTGGGAGAAAAGTTTGGTCCCGACAGTGTACGTCCGGCCTCCTTCCTGCGTAAGATTGAACCAACACGGGAGTCCGGTACACCGGGCTGAGAGGAAAGTTTCGTAACTTTCGACCGTCGAACCTGATCTGGATCATGCCAGCGCAGGGAGGCATTCTCAACGAATAATCCCGTGCCCTCATTTCAACTGAAAGGGGCAAACTGTCAGTAAGTACCGCTGGCGCGTCGTCGACATCGTCGTAGCCAGTGTCATCGGTGTCGCATCCGGCATCATTTTCTGGGCATGGGGACTGGCCTATGGCCCGCTCTCGGCAGCATTCGCTGCAACACCCGGCCTGACCGCCCTGCTGGGCGGTGGCTGGCTGTTTGCAGCAGTCCTGGGCGCACTCATCGTGCGCAAGCCCGGTGCAGCCATCTACACAGAACTGGTCGCAGCCACTGTTTCTGCTCTCATTGGCAGCCAGTGGGGCTTCGGCACGCTGGTTTCTGGATTGGTACAGGGCGTGGGTGCAGAGATCATCTTTGCCCTGTTCTTGTATGCAAACTGGTTGCTGGAGCAGCCGTCGCTATGAGTATCAACGATCTTCTGGTCTGGTATCCCGGCATGGACACACTGTTCCAGGTCACCTACGTGGTGAGCGCAATCATCTCCGGCGTACTTCTTGCCGGGCTTGTGCCGTGGTTCATTATGAAGGGGCTTGCTCGAGCGGGAGCACTCAGTCGATTCGCTGCGGGACGCCAGATCTCATAGTGGTGACGCTTTCAGTTGCAGGGTGGGGCTGGCAGTACGCTGCCCGCTCCACTCCTGCACTGTCGAATATGTCGTTCGACATCACTCCGGGAGAGCGTGTGCTTCTGCTCGGGGCATCTGGTGTTGGAAAGAGTACGGTGCTGCGCGCCATCGCTGGAGTACTCGGTGACGACGAGGGAACACAAACCGGTTCAATTTCCCTAGGGGGACACGCCCCAGTACAAGCTCGTGGCACGGTGGGACTTGTCCTGCAAGATCCAGAGAATCAGGTCATTTTGGAACGCGTCGGAGACGATGTTGCTTTCGGCTGTGAAAATCTGGGCATTACTCAAGATGAAATATGGGCTCGGGTTAACACAGCACTTCAGCTTGTGGGCTTAGATGTTCCACTGGATC
>JBEGKV010000147.1:0-2896 GCA_041183925.1 Actinomycetota bacterium | reverse complement strand
GCGGGATATGGCCCTGGTGTGCGCACCGAGAAGCCTTTACTTGATCTTGCTAAGCGCTTGGGTATGACCATCACGATCAAACATGCGAAAGCCACTATTCGTGCCGGACGCGAAGCTTTTGAGCAACTCCTGGCTGAGCAACCTGGCATTACCGCCCTGATTGGGTTCAATGAGCCCGCGTTGATTGGGGCCTTGGAAGTTGCGGGATCGAGAGGAATCCAGATTCCCCAGGATCTCTCTATGTTGAGCTTTGGTATTTCTGATGAAGCCGCCAACATGACAGTTCCGGCCCAGACAACCATTGGAGTGGATGGCCGCGAACTGGGTCGCATGGCGGCTCAGTATCTTGTTGCTCGTCTCAACGGGGATAAGAAGTCAGTTCTGCAGTACCTCACCCAGCCACAATTTGTGGATCGCGGGAGCACGGGACTCGCACCTACCAGCTCGAGATAGCGCCCCGTCGTTTTGCCAAGAATCACAATTCGGTTACGAAAATTAAAAACACGGATTTTGGGGTAGACAATCTTCTCGAACTTTGGATAGATTTCTCTTTATCGACGCGCGTCGACGACGCGCGTTGAAAACCTCAGCATCACAGAAGTTGCGTGGTCACCTCGGCCGCCCATCACATCAAGGAAGACAAGCAGGCACTCAGGCACGCACCATGCCGAAAGTGCACGCATCTCCACAATTGAAAGGAAATGACTATGGCAGTTATTCGCCGTAAGAAAGCAGTCGTAGCTGGCGTGGCCCTCACCGCCCTTGCAGCTTCGGTACTGTTCACCGGTTGTGCATCTGGTTCATCCCAGGCCAACCTCGCTGACTGTAAGGAAGTTACAGAGATCAGCTGGCTCGGAACCATCAAGGTTGAGATTCAGGACCAGTTCACCGCAGCGATCGAGGACTACAACGCAACCAACACGGATTGCACCAGCGTTACCCTGATCGAAGCTCCTCAGGACCAGCCCTTCCTCCAGACCGTTACTCCGATGTACGAAGCTGGCGATGCCCCCACCATCATGACTGCACTGCAGGAACTTCCTGACATGGCCGACAAGGTGATGGACTGGAGCGGTCAGCCCCTGGCAGAGCTCGCAGCTGAGGGAACCCTCGACGTTGCAAACATCGACGGCAAGCAGGTCGGTATTCCTGTTACTGCTGAAGCTTTCGGTCTGCTTTACAACAAGGCAGTTCTCGACAAGGCTGGCGTTGATCCTGCAAAGATCAAGACTCGTAGCGAACTCCAGAAGGCATTCGACGCAGTTGCAGCAACGGGCGTTTCCCCCATGCACTTCTCCGGTCTGTGGTGGTCACTCGGTGCTCACTTCACCAACATCTACCACACCAACGCTGCTGAAAACGCTGATGGCCGTATGGCTATCCTCGACCAGCTCAAGGCAGGCACCTACGGCCTGGCTTCCGACCCAGTATTCAACAACTGGCTTGACACCTTTGACCTGCTGAAGGCAAACACCATCGACAGTGCGACCATCGCAGACACCGACTACGACCTTGGTGTTGAGAACCTCGCAACCGGTCAGTCTGCTTTCTGGTTCATGGGTAACTGGGCTGAGCCCAACCTCCTCACCACCACTCCTGATGGTGAATTCGGAATCATGCCCGTACCTACCAGCGACACCGCTGGCGCATACGGCAACGACTCCATCTCGGTTGGTGTTCCTTTCTACGTCATGATCGACACCGAACAGTCCACTCCTGCACAGCAGGAAGCTGCAGTCAAGCTCCTCACCTGGTTCCTCACCACTCCTGAGGGTCAGGCACACTGGGCTGGTCCCGTTGAAGATGGCGGCATGAACTTCATCCCTGTGTACAGCGGATTCACTGTTCAGCCCACCACCTATATGGCACAGGAAATTGCGAAGTACATCGCTGACGGCAAGACCCTCCAGTGGGTCAACAGTGCATACCCCTCGGGTCTGCAGGAAGCATACGGTGCTGCCGCTCAGAAGTACTACGACGGCAAGATCGATCGTGCGCAGTTCGCTGCTGAACTCGAAGCAGCCTGGAAGCAGTAGTTGCTTCCCAGATTAGGAAACTCCTAATCTAGCCACAGTGGTAACCAGCGTTGCCCGGGACCTCAGGGTCCCGGGCAACGCTCCCCAAACGATAAAGGTCAATGAAGATGAGAAGTCGTAGCCAAGAAATCAAGCGCTTTGCAGTGTTTGCACTGATTCCGCTGTCTATCTTTGTTCTCGTCTTAGTAGTCCCTTTCTCCCGCGGTGTGTTCTTCAGCTTCACCGACTGGAACGGCTTCGATGTTACGAAGTTCGTCGGTCTGGATAACTACATCGAATCCATGCATGATCAGGCATTCTGGTCCTCACTGCTGCTGACCCTCGCCTATGTTGCGGCCTCACTCATCCTGGTCAATATAGTTGCTTTTGGTCTAGCACTCCTGGTCACCATCCCTCTGCGTGGTGTCAATTTTTTACGAACCACCTTCTTTGTTCCTAACCTCATCGGTGGTGTCATCCTCGGTTTGATCTGGCAGTTTCTCTTTGGGCAAGCACTGCCCGTGATTGCAGAAACCACGGGTATTCCGATCTTCCAAGAGAATTGGTTGCTGGATACGTCAACTGCTTTCTGGGCCATGGTCATTGTGACCGTGTGGCAAATGTCCGGTTACATGATGATCATCTACGTCACGGCCCTGATGGGTATTGAACGCGATGTGCTCGAAGCAGCTTTCATTGATGGCGCGAACAACTCGCAGACCCTGTTTTATATCAAGCTTCCGTTGATGGCCCAGGCCTTCACGATTTCTTTGTTCCTCACTATGCGTAACGCATTTATGGCCTACGACCTGAACCTGGCGTTGACCGGTGGTAATCCGTATCGAACAACGGAGCTCATCTCGTTGCATGTCTTTAGGGAA
>JBEGKV010000146.1:0-2928 GCA_041183925.1 Actinomycetota bacterium | reverse complement strand
GTCCAGCCAGGGAAGTATTCCAGGATGGGGGTGGCGTGGTGGAAGTCACTCTGGTTGACGGGAACCTCATCGTGGCGAACACCGTCCACGTCATAGGCAACACACACAGGAATCTTCTCGAGCCCGGTGAGCACATCCAGCTTGGTCAGCACGAAGTCCGTCACACCATTAATACGTGCGGTGTAGCGGGCAATCGGTGCGTCATACCAACCACAGCGACGGGGACGCCCGGTGGTGGTTCCGAACTCGAAGCCCTTGGCGCGCAGGAATTCTCCATCGGCGTCGAAGAGTTCGGTGGGGAAGGGGCCCGCACCCACGCGGGTTGTGTAGGCCTTGATGACAGCGATGACACGTTCGACCTTGTTGGGTCCAATACCGGAACCGGTCGAAGCGCCACCTGCGGTGGCGTTGGAAGACGTGACAAACGGGTAGGTTCCGTGATCGATGTCGAGCATGGTGGCCTGGCCACCCTCGAACAGGACAACCTTGTCAGCTTCCAGAGCCTGGTTCAGTTCCAGTGCGGTGTCCGCCACCATAGGTGCCAAACGCTCACGGTAGGAGAGAAGTTCTTCAATGACCGCATCAGCCGAAATGGCGCGACGGTTATAAATCTTGGCCAACAGGTGGTTTTTGATCTCGAGGGCAGCTTCGACCTTCTGGCGCAGAATGCCTTCGTCAAAGATGTCCTGAATGCGGATGCCCACACGGTTGATCTTGTCGGCGTAGGTGGGTCCAATGCCGCGACCGGTGGTGCCGATCTGACGCTTACCCAAGAAGCGTTCGGTGACCTTATCGAGCGTGCGGTGGTAGTCAGTTATCACATGCGCGTTGGCACTCACCCGCAACTTCGAGGTGTCAATGCCGCGAGAGTTCAGCGCATCAAGTTCAGCAAAAAGGACAGAAATGTCGATGACGACACCGTTGGCAATCACAGGAGTCACGCCGGGGGTCAAGATTCCGGAGGGCAGCAAGTGAAGGGCATACTTCTCGTCGCCAATAACGACGGTGTGGCCGGCGTTGTTTCCACCGTTGAACTTCACTACGTAGTCGATGCGGTCAGCGAGAAGGTCGGTAGCTTTACCCTTACCCTCATCGCCCCACTGAGCACCAATCAACACGATTGCTGGCATGACGATTTCCCCTCGTCGTATGAACGGCCTGTGCAACTGCGACCTGCCAGTAATTCATTCTACCGGCTAACATTCCCCTGTTTCCCGGGGTTACGCCTTAGTCAACGGTGGCGACGAGTACCACATCTATAGCGATGTGATCCTGACCATCAACGTGGACGGCACGTTCACGCAATTCGAGGGTCCGAATGTTGAGACGAAGGTCTTCACACGCTGCGCGGAGCTCCATCATGCTGGGGTTGAGATCGCGTGCAGGAGGCCCACCAAATCCTCGCGTGACGTTCTCCCGCGCATGCCAGACGCCAAACACGGTGCCGCCGCGGCGAGTGTTGAGCATGGCCACACCCAGTGCTGCGCCCAGATCTGCCGGTAGTAACTGGAGGTAGGCCAGAACGCTGAGATCAACCGGCCGCGTCACGCAGGACTGAGAATTCGTGGCATCTCCGACGGTGCCCGTGCACAGCTCGGTCAAGCCAGCCTGTTCTGCACGCTGCAGAAACTTATCCACTGCAACAGCAGAGAAGTCAGAGTTTTCTGCCTGCCATCCGCGGCTCGCAAACCAGAGGGCGTTTCGCCCTTCGCCGCCGCCGAGGTCGAGCATCTTGCCGACCGGAAGATCCGAGAGATACTCCACCACGTATTGGTTGGGCTCTTGAGACCACACCAACTCTGCCTCGGCGTAACGCTTATCCCAGGCTTCTGCTTTGTTCGGTGTGCTCATAGTGACCAGCATCGCAGAAATATGCCTTTGATACTGTGTGGGCAATAGCCCACACACTTTCTGGAGCATGGTGACCAACAACGAACACGGCGCAGTGCACCAGAACACGTCCGCAGCCAGGCTGTTTTCTGGAGAATTCGGACAGGTCTCTCGGGTAGATACAGAATTCGCCCAGTCCGAGCTCGGCGTGGGAGTTCTTGAGAATCTTGCAGGCGAGGTCATCTCTCTCGACGGAGCAACTTTTGCCGTTCCGGTTGATGGCGTTCCTTACCTGCTCGAACACAGCGAAGGCCTGGCCTTCGCTATTTCTGCACAGGGCGGAACGCACTACCCGCTCCACATTCCAGAACCGTCGCTCACTCAGAGCTCGCTGAGTGGTCACATTGATGCGCTCATTCGGGAGCATCATGAAAACCCTGAGAACATCGTGGCCACGATTCGCCTGCACGGCACCTTTTCACACGTTCTGTTGAGAACAGTTTCCCCACCACATTCAGCAGCCGAGGACCTCAACAGCGTCATAGCGCACGAGACCAGATTTCAGCTCAGCAACTGGGAGGGAACACTCGCCGGTTTCCGATTCCCCGACAATCACGCAGCTCATGCAGATCCCACGGTGGAAGCCGTGGACGGCACCGTCATTGCCGGGCTGCATCTCCACGGCATCTCTGATGCCCGAGATTCAGGCGGACACGTGCACGAGTTCACCCTAGAGAATCTGGGCACTCAACAGGTTGAGCTCACCGTCACTCTGGATGAACTACTCGCCGTGCCCGTCACCGACTGACAGGGGTTGCGTTAGAAGTTCACGTGTTGCATCACCCAGGAATGCATGGTGACAGCAGCGGCGGCACTGGCGTTGATCGACCGGGTCGAACCAAATTGGGTGATTTCAATCACGGCTTCTGCCGCCTCGATGGCCTCGGGGGAGAGCCCTGGGCCTTCCTGGCCAAACAGAAACAGACACCGTTCGGGCAGGGCAAAGGTCTCGATTTTGACGCAGCCCGGCACGTTATCGATGGCCAGAATGGGGATGTTTTCTTTCTTGGCCCAGTCGACCAGGTCTGCCACGGTGTC
>JBEGKV010000145.1:0-4246 GCA_041183925.1 Actinomycetota bacterium | reverse complement strand
GATGTAGCCGCCGCGGGTCACAGTGATGACCATTTCCTCTTCAGGAATGAGGTCTTCGACGCTCATGTCGCCATCGAAGCCAAACATGATTTCCGAGCGGCGGTCATCACCATAGCGAGTGACGATATCGGTGAGTTCTTCCGAGACAATTTCGCGCTGACGAGAAGGGCTCGCAAGAATGGCGTTGAACTCGGTGATCTGTGATTCGAGCTCGTTGGCTTCGTCAATAATCTTTTGACGTTCCAGTGCAGCCAAACGGCGCAGCTGCATTTCAAGAATGGCACGCGCCTGAAGTTCGTCGATCTTGAGGAAAGACATCAGGCTGTCACGGGCATCTTCCACCGTGGAGCTCTTGCGAATCAGGGCGATGACCTCATCGAGTGCATCCAGAGCTGCAAGGTAACCCTTGAGGATGTGCATGCGCTCTTCTGCCTTGCGCAGACGGAACTGC
This sequence comes from Actinomycetota bacterium, assembly GCA_041183925.1. Taxonomy (GTDB): domain Bacteria; phylum Actinomycetota; class Actinomycetes; order Actinomycetales; family Microbacteriaceae; genus Aurantimicrobium. The sequence continues at coordinate 3,795 of JBEGKV010000145.1, read as the reverse complement.
GTACGGCGAACGATGACGTCAATCTGGTGTTCAACCCAGTTCGTGATGAATCCATCAATCGACAGGGTGCGAGGAATACCATCCACAATGGCCAACATGTTGGCGCCAAAGTTTTCCTGAAGCTGTGTTTGCTTGTACAGGTTGTTGAGAACTACCTTGGCAACTGCATCGCGCTTGAGCACGATAACCAGGCGCTGTCCGGTTCGACCAGAGGTTTCATCACGGATATCTGCGATACCGGTGATCTTGCCTTCCTTGACCAGTTCTGCACGTGCGGCCCTGAAGTTCTTCCACGCTGACCACAGCACGCATCGTGATGGAGCCACGACCGGTGCGGTAAGCGTCCTGAATACCCTTGATGCCCAAAATCTGTGCACCGGTAGGGAAGTCAGGGCCCTTGATGCGGGAGATCAGAGCTTCGAGAAGTTCTTCACGGGATGCGTCGGGGTTTGCTAAAGCCCACAGCGCGCCTTCGGCAACTTCACGCAGGTTGTGGGGGGGAATATTGGTGGCCATACCGACCGCAATACCGACCGAACCATTAACCAGGAGGTTGGGGAAGCGAGCAGGAAGAATCGAAGGCTCTTGGGTGCGGCCGTCATAGTTGTCCTGGAAGTCGACGGTGTCTTCGTCGATGTCGCGGACCATTTCCAGCGCCAAGGGAGCCATCTTGGTTTCGGTGTATCGGGGAGCAGCCGCGGAGTCGTTACCGGCGGAACCGAAGTTTCCTTGACCAAGAGCCAGTGGGTACCGCAGTGACCAGGGCTGAACCAAACGAACAAGCGCGTCATAGATGGCCGAGTCACCGTGCGGGTGGAACTGGCCCATTACGTCACCGACGACACGGGCACACTTCGAGAAGGCCTTGTCGGGACGGTAGCCACCGTCATACATCGCGTAGATCACACGACGGTGGACGGGCTTGAGTCCATCGCGCACATCAGGCAGTGCACGGCCCACAATCACGCTCATGGCATAGTCGAGGTAGGAGCGCTGCATCTCCAGCTGCAGGTCTACCTGCTGGATGCGGTTCTCACCATTTTCATCCGTGGTGACGGGGTTGTCGTTAGATGTCAAGGAAACGCACATCCTTTGCATTCTTCTGGATGAAGTTTCGACGTGATTCCACGTCTTCACCCATCAGGGTTGAGAAAATTTCGTCGGCTGCAACTGCGTCATCCAAAGTGACCTGAAGCAAGGTGCGGGTTTCGGGGTTCATGGTGGTGTCCCACAGTTCGCGGTAGTCCATTTCACCGAGACCCTTGTAGCGCTGGATTCCGTTGTCCTTTGGAATCTTGCGCCCTGCTGCGAGGCCTACCTCGAGCTGACGATCGCGTTGATCATCCGAGTACACATATTCGTGATCTGCATTCGACCACTTCAATCTGTAGAGAGGCGGTTGCGCGAGGTACACATAACCCAGCTCAATGAGGGGTTTCATGTAGCGGAAGAGCAGAGTCAGCAGCAACGTCGTAATGTGCTGGCCGTCGACATCCGCATCGGCCATGAGCACAATCTTGTGATACCTGGCCTTTTCGGGGTTGAAGTCTTCACCAATTCCGGCACCGAAGGCCGTAATCATGGCCTGGACTTCATTGTTGGCCAGTGCCTTGTCTAAACGTGCCTTTTCGACGTTGAGGATTTTGCCTCGCAAGGGAAGGATGGCCTGGGTTTCTGGGTTACGTCCCTGAACAGCAGAACCACCAGCGGAGTCACCCTCCACCATGAAGATTTCGGAAATCGACGGATCCTTGCTGGCGCAGTCCTTCAACTTTCCAGGCATGCCGCCACCCTCGAGCAGGCCCTTTCGGCGTGCGGTTTCGCGCGCCTTGCGGGCCGCCATGCGAGCGGTTGCTGCCTGAAGTGCCTTGCGGATAATGTCCTTGGCCTGGTTGGGGTTACGTTCGAACCAGTCTCCGAGGAAATCGCCGGTGATGCGCTGAACAAAAGCCTTTGCTTCCGTGTTTCCCAGCTTGGTTTTCGTCTGACCTTCGAACTGAGGTTCAGCCAGCTTGATAGAAACGACAGCGGTGAGGCCTTCACGAACATCGTCGCCCGAGAGATTCTCATCCTTCTCTTTGAGGATTCCCTTTTCACGTGCGTATTTGTTCACCAAGGTGGTCATTGCCGCACGGAAGCCTTCTTCGTGCGTTCCACCCTCGTGAGTATTAATAGTGTTCGCGTAGGTATGCACACTCTCGCTGTAGGCAGTGGTCCACTGCATCGCGATTTCACACGAAATCTTCTTCTCGGTGTCTTCCAATTCAAAGTGAATGATCTCGTCATGGACGATGTCATTCTTCTTGATCCGGTTGAGGTACTCGACGTAATCCATCAGGCCGTTTTCGAACATGTAGGACACGGTGACGAAGTTTCCTTCGCCATCGACCTGGTTCTCATCGGTCAAGGTAATGCGCAGACCCTTGTTCAAGAAGGTCATCTGCTGGAAGCGTGCCCGCAGGGTTTCGTAATCGAACTCCACGGTTTCGAAAATCTCAGCATCTGGCCAGAACGTTATGGTGGTTCCGGATTCATCCGTTGCCGCGCCCTTGGCAAGGGGTGCTTCGGGAACACCAATGTTGAAGCTTTGGGTATAGCTGAAGCCTTGGCGCTTGACTTCAACTTCCAAGTGGGAAGACAGTGCGTTCACGACGGAGCTACCCACACCGTGCAAACCACCCGAGACGGCGTATCCGCCGCCGCCGAACTTTCCACCGGCGTGCAGTACGGTGAGCACTACCTCAACGGTGGACTTGCCCTCGGTGGGGTGAATGTCCACGGGGATTCCACGACCGTTGTCGATAACACGAATGCTGCCGTCTTTGCGCATAAAGACCTGGATGTTGTCGCAGTGTCCAGCGAGTGCCTCATCGACCGAGTTGTCTACGATCTCATAGACCAGGTGGTGAAGACCACGGGGACCGGTAGAACCGATATACATACCGGGACGTTTACGAACCGCTTCGAGGCCTTCAAGAACCTGAATATTACTTGCGCCGTAATCGGCTTCTGCAGACTGCTTTTCAGATTCTGTTGACATATGTTTCGATGGCTCCCTTACGCACGTCACGTGACCCCTTGATTCTACCTTTTGGGGCCTGTGAAAATCGGGAGAAACGGCCCTAACCTATTTCTAGCCGTAAGTATCGCGAGGACCACGCCCTGGAATTGATTTGGGGCCACGTTTCCAGCTTGGGGCGTTGGGCCCTTGAAAGCGGATTGCCGTGACACCCGATTCCGGGTGTGCCTGAAGAACCTTTGTGAGCACCTCGGTGCGCATTAAGCGAAGCTGGGTTGCCCAGGCCGTTGATTCACACAAAATGGTTAAAACGGACTCATCAATTCCGAGGGGTTGTGTGCGTGCGGCGATGTCTGGGCCAACAATGTCTGGCCAGTCCTCGAGAAGATCAGATTTAGCTAAAGGGGCCTTCCAGCCCAGTTGCTGAGTGAGATTCTCGAGCACATCATCAAGGCCTTTGGGGTCTCGCCCCGGCATGAAAGGTTGTTCGTTGGGGTGGTCCTGTGCGTTTTTCTGTCGGGCTCTGGCATCGCGGGACAATTTCACGCGTGGAGTTCCTGTTGCTTTCGACTTTAACCGCGAATACAAGGCCAAGGACTCTGTTTCTTCCAGCCCCGCGGCGTCAGCCGCGCCAGGCTGGTTAAATTGCAGGTCAGACATTATTTTTGCCTAACTCTATAGTTCCTTTTTTCACGTGAAACACTTGTTTCATGAGTTGCGGGGGAACGTCCTCTGCCACTGCTGCCGTGATGAAGGTTTGTTCGAAATCAGCAACA
>JBEGKV010000144.1:0-2990 GCA_041183925.1 Actinomycetota bacterium | reverse complement strand
TCACGTTCTAATTGCTGTGCATAAGGTGCCGGTTCACGAGAAAAGGTTTTTTGAGGAACCTTCTTGGGCTCCGAAACGATGCGCCTCAGCAGGAATGTTCTTTGATCGTCGATATCGAGATCGTGAGCGAGGACATACCACTGCCCCTGCCAATTCAAGACTGCTAAAGGTGACACAGTCCGCGTGTGTGCTTTATTCTCCCCCGGCTTGAGATAGCTGAAGGTTAATATCAGTTCGTTTTCAAGTGCATCTTCAATGATTTCAAAAGCGACATCATTGGTTCGAATATGCGGAGCAACACCAATAAGTGGATCGTTAGCTGAGATGCCTAACGATTTGATTTTGGTGAGAGCATGTCTTGAATCCGATGAAAGGGATGCTTCTCTCCAGGCAGTGGCAGCAACGTTGAGCAAGGTGAGCTCATCTGGACTGAAGTGGACACTGGCAGGAAGGTCATAGTTTTTTCGCGAAATCGAATAGCGAATGTGGTGATTTTCGCCCTCTTCTTCAGCCAATTCGAGAGTGTCAATAATGACACCCATTGCCCTTAATTCTGATTTGTCACGCTCAAACATCTTGTCCAACGCTGTGTTGACAGAGAAGTCATAGACGTCGCTATAACCTCGGACTGTTTGAAGGATTTCTGACTTCGTCAATCCTTCACGGGATGACACAAGGGCAAGAATGAGACTAAATAGTCTGTCTTCTTTCTTGACCTGTGATGCCCCCGCGCGCGACATAAGAGTTAGGGGGTAGTCGCGAGGATGTCGACGACAAAGACAAGTGTTGCTCCGCCGGGGATAGTTCCTTGTCCATTTTCACCGTAGGCAAGATCAGGAGGAATGACGGCTAGAATCTGCGAACCGACTGTCTGTCCTTCCAAAGCCTGTTGGAAACCGGGTACAAAGTTTGAAAGCTGAAGTGTGAGAGGGGTGTTCTTAGCCCAACTGGAATCAAAGACTTTTCCATCTGCCCATGTCACGCCGGTGTAGTGGACTGTCACGGTCGAATCAGCAGTAACTTTCGCGCCATCGCCCTTCTTGAGAACAGCAACCTCAAGTTTCTTGGGGGCGACGGTGGAAGGGATAGTGATGCCTGGAACACCAGTGGGATCAAGAACTACCTTGGGAAAACCATCCGGAGGTGTTTGATCTTTGCCATTCGCGCGAGCAATGCTGGCGGAAACAAGGTCAGCAACAATCACGATAGACGCGTCTTTATCAAGTCCAGCAATGGTGTTACCTGAAGGGTCCAGAAGATCCTGTGGGGCTAGTACAGCAACAATCTGGCTGCCGACGGGAGCACATTGGAATGCGGAAACCATTCCATGAATCATGTTCTTATCGTTCAACGGCAAAGGATTGAGTGTTGAACCGTCATATGCGGTTTGGCCAAGCTGCTCTCCGGTTTTACCGTTATAGAAAGTGAAGTCTGCTTGAATCGTTCCGTTAGGGACAGCGAGATTGCCGTCTCCCTGAGACAAAATCATGCGCTCGGTTGTCTGTGCGGTCAACGGTGCAGTGAAGTCTGCAGTGGGCTTTTCGCCGAACTTGCCCGTTACTTTGACCGATTTGACAGCAGAACCTTCACTTGCCAGCGGGGTGCACTGATCTGATGCAGATCCAGATGAACATGCTGTGAGACCTGCAATGAGGGCAATTCCAGCAATAATTCCGATTGTACGACGCACAGTTCCTCGCAAAAAATATTGTTCATTACTGACTGTCATGAACGTGTCCAGCATAAAGCGCACAAGCTGGGAATTTGTGGAGACTAGCTGTCTGACGACTGAGAAAGTTCTGCGCTTTCTGTGGCATTCCTCACTCGCTTACGAAGGCTTTTAGGGCTGATTTCACGCCCTCCCAGTATTCCCGGAGTCCACGCTTCTAAATCTTCAGCACTGAAATCACTCTTCGAGGCTCGGCGTTTAAGATCAGGGAGGATCGTACCCGGAGCGAGTTTACGGGCTGTCACGAGGAACGCCGTGTGGCCAATCATGCGATGTTCAGGTCGCACTGCGAGTCCTTCAACATGCCAACCGCGAACAATGGTCTCGCTGGATTGGGGGTGACTGAATTGGCCGGTTTGACGAAGCGCTTCAACAACCCGAGAAAGTTGAGTCACAGTTGCAACGTACATCAGCACGACTCCCCCGGGCACCAAAGCTTCAGCAACCATGTCCACACATTCCCAGGGGGCGAGCATATCTAGCACAACCCGATCAGCTTGCCCAGATGGGACTGTGTGAGGGAGTTCTTCTTGAAGATCGCCGACTGTAACCGACCAATTTTCGGGGGTGTATCCGTGAAAAGTGGAAACGTTTGCTCGGGCAATTTCAGCAAATTCTTCCCGGCGCTCGAATGAGTAGAGAAAACCAGTTGGACCGATAGCGCGCAACAACCATAAAGAAAGGGCTCCAGAACCCACGCCAGCTTCGACTACACGTGCACCAGGAAAAATATCTGCCTGACCCAAAATTGCCTGAGCTTCTTTGGGATAAATAATGGCTGCACCACGTGGCATAGACATCACAAAATCGACCAGTAGTGGGCGCATAACTAGATATTCGATGCCTGAAGTGTTGAGAACGACGGAGGCATCTGGAAGACCGATGATGTCGTCATGTTTGACCACACCTCGGTGTGTGTGAAATTCGTCTCCGTGTTTGAGGGAAACAGTATTGATTTTCCCTTTAGGGTCTGTGAGTTGACACCGATCCCCGGCACGAAAAGGACCGGGCATATAGCGGGGTGTTTCGTGGTGTGTCATCGTGAAGCTTTCTGGGTTGTTGAAAATAACTGGCAGACATCAGTTGCGCTAAGGCCTACTAAGGAGTCAAGGGTTGTGGACGTAGGAACCGAATCAAGACTCACCAAGTGTTTAATGCCCAGGGTGAAAGCACCGGAAGCAAATGCTGAACGGCAGCCAGAGGGAGAATCTTCGATTGCGACGCACCGGGTGATATCAACTCCCAACTTGTCGGCTGCTAA
>JBEGKV010000143.1:0-4097 GCA_041183925.1 Actinomycetota bacterium | reverse complement strand
CGTTCAAACGGAGCAATGGCTCTGTGTTTGAGGGGCGAACCGAGAACCACCAGAAGGCTTCGCCTTCTCCAGTGGTTCCGGTAATGGTCATGCCATCGAGGTTGTCTTCCACGCCCCGGGAAGCAAAGGCTTCACGAACGCGCTGAGTTGCCGCTGCAACATCGCTCACGGTGGAGTTAATTTCACCACTGCTGGCATAGGGCATGAATTCGCTGGCAAAGTCGGAAAGCGTCTTGGACTGGTGGCCGAACTCAGCCAGCACATGCATGGCAGCCAACATGCCGTTGTCTGCACCCCAGAAGTTACTGAAGTAATAGTGTGCCGAGTGTTCTCCGCCAAAGACGGCGCCGGTAGCTGCCATCTGGTCCTTGATCAGCGAGTGACCCACGCGGGTGCGGACAGGCGTAGCCCCCGCAGCGAGGATGGTCTCTTTCACAATGTTGGAGGAGATGAGGTTGTGAATAACGAAAATCTCTTTGTTGGGGTCAGCTTGCTTGGCCCGCGCAATCTCGCGCACAGCGACGATGGCTGACACCGCAGAAGGAGTAACCGGTGCACCCTTCTCGTCAATGACGAAGCAACGATCCGCATCTCCATCAAAGGCCAGACCGAGGTCAGCACCGTGCTCAACAACGGCCTTTTGCAGGTCAACTAAGTTCTTGGGCTCCAGAGGGTTGGCCTCGTGGTTTGGGAAGTTGCCATCGAGTTCGAAATACATCGGAATGATCTCGATAGGAAGTGCGGGCAAACCAGCTGCGGTGCCCAGGACAGCAGGAACCGTCATGCCGCCCATGCCGTTACCGGCATCCACCACGACGCGAATGGGCTTGATGCCAGAGAGGTCAACTAGAGAACGCAAATACCCGGCATAGTCCGCGAGAACGTCCACTTCGCGGTAACTTCCCGGGGCGTCAACAGTGACAAGTCCGTTTTCCAGATAGTCACAGGCACGATCACGGATAGCGCCGAGGCCGGTGTCTAGGCTGATGCCTTGGGCGCCTGCGCGAGAAAACTTAATGCCGTTATAGGCCGCGGGGTTGTGGCTGGCCGTGAACATTGCAGCGGGGGCATTCCAGGATCCGGATGCATAGTAGGTCTCATCTGTAGAACACAGCCCCAGGTTCACCACGTGAGCGCCTCGGGCCTGAGCGCCCTTGGCAAATGCAGCAACGAAACCGGGAGAGGAGTCTCGCATGTCATGCCCGACAACGACCTCTGAGCCTGCTCCCTGAATCTCGTCGATGAATCCGGCACCGAGCGCTTCAACCATGTCTTCGGTGAGCTGTTCCCCCACGAGGCCTCGAACGTCATATGCCTTGACGATGGAACGAAGGCTCTCAACTGCTTTTTTACTCACTAGCTAAGTCTAAATGTTGCATAAGTTCCCAGCCCTGAGGCGCGGTGAAACCGCGCGCATGCTTCCCGCACAGATCATGGGCGATGGTCTCTGGTTCTGGCGAGAGTGGCCCCAGAACTGCTAACTGATCCTCGTAATCGTAGGTCAATGAAAACTCTGCAGCTTGCGTGCATCTGCCTTGAGAACAGTGACGCTCAGACTCGGAACTCATATGTCGAGGGTACCCGGAGGTAGCATGGGCGCATGGATGACGCGTTCGCTGGCACGGTACCCAACCGCGGGTTGAGCCGGGACCGTCATGGCCGCGGAATGCGCGGCCCCGTGACGGGACCCCATCTCCCCCAACTTCGGGGGCGTTACGAAACCTTCATGTTGACCGTGGCACACACCGTGGACTACTTGCGCAGCATGTGGGCGGAAGAACTCTCAGACGTCCACTTTGATGTGGCACCAACACCACCCCGCGTCGAGGTCAACGGTGTCGTAGAACGCTGGAAAGTCGATCATGAACGCAGACGCATCGTGTTATATCGCGTGCCTATTCAACGCATGAGCAAGCTCCACAAAGACGATCCCCTGCACCGTCAGATGATGATCGAAAGCGTGGTGTTCCGCGCTGTAGCAGAGTTGTTAGGCAAAGACCCGTGGGACCTTGGCCCCGAACGCCTTCGCCCCTAGAACAGGTTCTAACGAGGGTAAATAGTCAGGTTCGAGCCTAGGACATTCGCTGGGTTCAGCGCAATCGAAGAACCCAGTCCTTGTGCCACGAAGGTCATTCCACCAAGAAGGCCCTGTGCGCCAGTAAGCGAGTATCGCACTCCCGCACGAAGTGGAACGGTGGCCATCGTAGAGCGGTCCACATTGATGGTGACATCTTCCTCGCCCCGCGCAGACAGCACGGCAGTGATGGTTTTCGTGCCCGGGTTGAAGAGCGTCAGCGTGGGATTGAGTCCCGCAGGAATAGGCAGCGCAACGTCTCCGGTCAACCTCGTGCTGGAACTGAACCAGGTGAAGTCTCCGCCGGCCAATGGCATCGGTGCAACAGCAGGCTGTTCGGCCGGAGCCGAGGGTGAAGCTGTCGCACCTGGGGTTGCCGCAGGTGTCGGAGAGACAGTGGGTTTGGTTGAAACCGATGAAGGATCGGCAGTGGCCGTCTGAATAGTGCGAACACCGGCCACAATGGGTTGATCAGCGGTGACGATGACGGTGTAGGTTCCATCGGCCACATCGGTAAAGGGAAGCTGAACTGTAGATTGAGCTTTCACCATCGTGGAGATGGCTTTGGTCTCACCCGATTCGGAAACCAGCTTGAGGCTCACTTCGGCATCTTGCGTTCCAGGGACCAAAACTCGAACAGTGGGCTCGAGGTCACTCTGCACGGCTGCGTGCTCATCTTCATCCTGTTTGGTGAGCCCCATGAGGAATACACCGGGGAACACCTGCGAGGTATTGGGACCTGCCCCTGGGCTGACCCAGTCCACACCGGACGTGAACGACGGGCTCCACAACATCGGGTGCATATGCCGCCAGAGAGACAATGCGCTGCTCGCCCGGAAGGACAATGATGCCTTCTTGGGAGACAGCATCGATGTAGCCGCTCTCGCCAAAGATTTCAAACGAGACAGTTGCGGTCACTCCCGTGGGGTTGGCGAGCATCAGCAACGCGGTACGACCTAAGTCGGTCGAGCCGCCCACCAGCCACGAATCATTGGCTGGTTCACTGCAGGCTGCCGTAGCCAGCCCCGAAAGCTCATCACTGGAGGTCTGCTGATACTGGTTACCTGCAAGCAGGGGCTGCTCTGCAGAATCTTTCTCTGCAGGAACTTCAAGAACTGTCGGTGCACCCATAGCGTCTGGTGCCATGTTGTCGACGGCATCCAAATTGTTTTGGGTGACCTTATTTGAAGGTGAATAGGTCTCCGTGGTCGGAGTGCCACTACTGAGGAAAGTCGAAGCGTCGGTGGAGTTTGCCATGACCTGAACCAGCGGACCCTGACACACGCGGCGTTGATCACTCGGTGCTGGAGCCACTGTCAGGGACGGTGAAGTACCGGTATAGGACGGCATGGGAAGTAGCGCAAGAGCGGCAATCACAGCAGCAGCTATACCGGCACCAACAATTCCGGTCACGCCGGTAATTCCGGCGCGCACCAACTTAGTTTTGTTCGACATCTTGATCACCTGCCAAGGGGTCTGCCAGAGCAAGCTCTTCATCGCCTTCAATGAGGCCCGGGAGATAGCGCTTGGGGCGCAGATCGGACATCACGGTTCCGGTTGGAATAGCGAGGAGAAGAGTGAGCAAAATGACAAGCGCTTGACCACTGAGGATCAGCAGACGCCAAGGCTCCACAGGCAGACTGGGCTCGGGATTGGTCGTCGCTGCAGCGGAATATCCCGGGAACCGCCAGAGCAAACCAGCATCCGTCTTTCCCACAATCTCCACACCGGGGTTTGCATCCAGGGTTGCCTTCACTCGCGCTGCAATAGTCTGCGCATCGGGAGAAACGTCTTCCCCGACAGCTTGAAGGGGCGGCGTGAGGAGAATGAATCCCACACCCAAGGTGGTGAGCGCGTCAGTTGAATCAGTGCCGCTGACCGAAGAGAGGTTGCTGGTGGTTTCCGCCAGCACACTTTCTTGCTTGGCAAATCCAGCACCCGTGGTGACATAGGTCGAAACAGATTCCAGCGTCAACCCAGTTCCACGAACCAGATCAGTTCCCAGGCCACCATCAGGCTGCGG
>JBEGKV010000142.1:0-7074 GCA_041183925.1 Actinomycetota bacterium | reverse complement strand
GCCCGTGAAAGAAAATGCTGATGCTGCTGTGGCTGGGGATAATGCCATCGAACATGTGCTGGTTGTGCGCAGGACCGGTGAACTCACTCCAGATATTCCCTGGACTGCAGGTCGCGATGTGTGGTGGCACGACGTTGTCGACGCCGCGAGTGACGTGCATGAACCTGAATTCTTTGACGCGGAGACAGAACTCTTCATCATTTACACCTCGGGAACGACCGGCAAACCCAAGGGTGTGGTGCACACTTCTGGCGGGTATCTCACGCAGGCAGCGTGGAGCCACTGGGCATTATTCGACGCGAAGCCAGAAACGGACGTCTATTGGTGCACCGCAGACTTGGCGTGGGTGACAGCCCACACCTACGTTCTGTATGGACCTTTTGCCAACGCCATGACGAGTGTGATCTATGAGGGAACTCCGAATACGCCCCATACTGGTCGCCACTTCGAAATCATTGAACGTTATGGCGTGACGACCTACTACACCGCGCCTACTCTGATTCGAACCCTGATGACGTGGTTCCCCGAGGGAGTTCCTTCCTCTTTCGATCTCAGGAGCATCAGACTGCTTGGAACCGTGGGGGAGTCCATCAACCCTGAAGCCTGGATCTGGTTCTACGAGCAAATCGGGAAGTCACAGGCACCCATCGTTGACACCTGGTGGCAGTCAGAATCTGGTTCTGCTGTTGTGGCACCATTACCGGGCATTACTGCGCTCAAACCAGGCTCAGCGACCTTTCCTGTGCCAGGAATGACAGTGCGCATCGTGGATGAACAGGGTGCAGAAGTGCCGTGGGGCTCCGGCGGTTACATCGTCATTGAGGGCACGTGGCCGTCGATGGCGCGGACTGTCTGGGGAGACCCGCAGCGTTATCTGGATTCGTACTGGGCTCAATATGCCACGCAGGGATACTTTTTTGCCGGTGATGGCGCAAAGTATGACGATGATGGCTATATCTGGCTCTTGGGCCGCGTCGATGATGTGATCAACGTCTCCGGACACAGGCTTTCGACTATTGAGATCGAATCTGCTCTGGTTTCCCACCCGCTCGTGGGTGAGGCGGGCGTTGTCGGAGTCTCTGACGACACCACAGGACAGGCAGTAACCGCCTTTGTTGTTCCCTCGGTTGCCCTCAGCGATGCTGAGCGCGCAGATACTCAGACCTGGGTTCGGTTGACGCAGGAATTACAAGAACAACTCCGCGCACACGTCGCACATGAAATCGGCGCTATCGCAAAGCCCAAGAGCATTGTTGTGGTGCCAGATGTTCCTAAGACGCGTTCAGGGAAGATCATGCGCAGGCTCTTAGTAGACATCAGCGAGGGACGACCACTGGGTGATGCGACATCTTTGCAGGACGAGTCTGTTCCCCATCGAATCACGGAAATTAGCCGAGAATTGGCTGGAAAGAATCTCATTTCGTAACTTTGCGTAACTGAGTTACGTCACATTTCTTTTCGGTTGGCGTGCTGAATATCAGCTCCGTAACCTCGAAACATGGCCTCAACTCCTTCTTCCCTTCACGCTGTGACAAACACAGCGTTTGAAGTGAACTTTGAGAACGTGGGGCGCACTTTCGCTGCCGCCGATACTCGTCGCGGTGCATCTGCAGAACCTCGTGTTGTGCTTCGCGACATCAACATCACAGTCAAACCAGGTGAACTTGTCGCCATTTTAGGTACGAGCGGGTGCGGAAAATCAACCTTGCTGCGCATCACCGCAGGTCTTGACACCGGTTTCACAGGTCACGTCAGCATTGATGGGTCTCCCGTTGAAGGAATTGATTCACGCTGCGCCTTTGCGTTCCAGGAGCCACGATTGTTGCCGTGGCGCACGGTTGCGCAGAATGTGGAACTTGGTTTGCCCCACGGCACAGATAAAGCTGTGGGTTCCGCTCGCGTCGCAGAGTTGCTGGAACTTGTTGGCCTTTCCTCTTCGGCGCAACACCGTCCCCGTGAAATCTCGGGAGGTATGGCTCAGCGCGCATCTCTGGCGCGTGCTCTAGCCCGTAACCCGGGAGTATTGCTGCTCGATGAGCCGTTTGGAGCCTTGGATGCCCTGACACGTCTCAAGATGCAAGATCTTCTCCTCGATATTCACGAAGCAGCACCCACCACTGTTCTCTTGGTCACCCACGACGTGGACGAGGCGCTTCAGCTTGCTGATCGCGTCATTTTGCTGGGGCGAATGCCCGGGGAGCCCGGTGCGACCATTTCAGAACTGGTGACAGTTCCAGGTGGCCGACCTCGTGACCGTGGCTCCGCAGAACTCGCTGAACTCCGGGCGCATTTGCTCGAAGGTCTTGGTGTTGATCGCCACACGACCAGCACGTTCAGCATCTAACTCTTAACTTTGCACATCAAAAAATACGAAAGATACGAAAACACACCATGAAGAAAACATCACTACTCGCTTCTGTTACAGCAGGCGTTGCCGCTCTCGCGCTGGTCCTTACCGGCTGCGCTGGCGAATCCAAGCCCGTTGTCACGGAAGAGGCTGCTGCTGCGGTTATTGACCACACCGGCGAAACCCTCAACATCGACTTCGCAACCTACAACCCACTTTCCCTGCTGATCAAGAACTACGGTTGGCTCGAAGAGGAACTCGCTGACACCGGCATCAAGGTCAACTGGGTTCAGTCTCAGTCTTCTGCTGACGCCAACGGCAAGCTGCTTGCTGGCGCTCTGGACGTTGGTTCCACCGCTGGTTCAGCTGCACTGCTCGCTCGTTCCAACGGCTCACCTATCAAGACCATTGAAATCTTCGACCAGCCTGAATGGGCTGCACTCGTTGTTGGTCCTGATTCCAAGATCAAGGACGTTGCTGACCTCGAGGGTAAGACTGTTGCTGCTAAGAAGGGCACCGACCCTTACTTCTTCCTGCTTCAGGCATTGGAAGAAGCTGGCGTTGACCCCACAACCGTCACCATTCAGAACTTGGCTCACGCAGATGGCAACAGAACTTGGCTCACGCAGATGGCAAGGCAGCACTGTTCAACGGTTCCGTTGATGCATGGGCTGGTCTTGACCCCATCATGGCTGGTGCCGAGACTGAGGGTGCTCAGCTGATCTACCGCAACGTGGACTTCAACAGCTACGGCTTCCTCAACGCAACCGAGACCTTCCTCAAGGACAAGGCAGATATCGCACAGGTTGTGACCAACGTGTACGAAAAGGCTCGTCAGTACGCAATTGCTAACCCTGACGCAACCTACGCAGTGCTCGCGGCAGCTTCCGGTTTGTCTGTTCCTGTAGCCAAGAAGGTTATTACCGAACGCACTGTCATCGACATCAACCCCATCCCTGGTAAGACTCAAACCAAGCTCCTCAAGGGCATTGGCAAGGTATTTGTTGCTAACGGTGACGTAGCTAGCCAGGCTCAGGTCGACGAGGCTCTGAAGACCCTCTACGACACCACCTTCATCAAGGTCTCCTACAAGGACATCGATGTGAAGGCTACCGAAGCTGCGGAAGCTCAGTAATTAGCTAACGCCTGCAAGAAGGAATACGAAGCATGAGCACGACGACTGACCTGACACCAGCGGCACACGCCGGGGGTTCAGCTACCCGCACCGGTGGCAGGTCAGCTCGTCGTGCTCGTTTCACCTCCACCCGTGGGGGACGATTCCTCATCAGCGCCATCCTGCCGGTCGCCATTGTGCTGCTCTGGCAGGTAACGACCATGCTCGGTATTTTTACCGTGGGTCAGCTCCCGTCACCTGCGATGGTGTGGGTTGCGTTCATTGATCTGATTGAGCGGGGACAACTGGGCCCCTACATCGCCATATCTGTTCAGCGTGTGCTCATCGGTTTCGCTATTGGTGCCACACTGGGCCTGATTTTTGGGGCCATTGTTGGCCTGGCAAAAATCTGGGACTTTTTCTTCGGGTCAACTTTTGGCGCAATTCGTGCCGTTCCCTCCTTGGCGTGGGTTCCCCTGCTCTTGCTCTGGCTCAAAATTGGTGAAGAATCTAAGATCACCCTGATTGCCATTGGTGCTTTCTTCCCCGTCTACACAACGGTGGCTGCTGCACTGCGCCACGTCGACAAGCAACTTGTCGAAGCTGGCCGAGCTTTTGGCCTTTCCGGCTTCACCCTCTTCACCACCGTCCAATTGCCTGCCGTGGTTCCCTCGGTCATCTCCGGTTTGCGTCTGGCTTTAGCGCAGTCCTGGTTGTTCCTCGTGGCCGCCGAACTCATTGCATCTTCTGCCGGGTTGGGATTCTTGCTCCTGGATTCTCAAAACAACGGCCGCACTGACCGCGTGATTTTGGCCATCATCCTGCTTGCCGTATTTGGTAAAACCACGGATGCCCTGTTGGGTCTCTTTGAGAAGTGGGCTGTTCGTCGCTGGGCTTAAACCCAGCTGTGACCATGGCATACGACGTAGAAAAGAACGACGACCAGTGGCGAGCAGAGCTTTCTGCTGAAGAATTCGCAGTCCTGCGTGAAGCAGCGACCGAGCGTGCATGGTCAGGCGAACTGCTCGATGAGGACCGTGCCGGCGTGTACACCTGTAAAGCCTGCAATAACGAGCTCTTCACCGCAGGGACCAAGTTTGATTCAGGTTGTGGCTGGCCTTCGTTTTACGAGTCTGTTCGTCCCGAAGCTGTTGAGCTTCGCCCTGATCTTTCCCTCGGCATCGAGCGCACGGAAGTTCTCTGCGCGAAGTGCGGTTCACACCTCGGTCACGTCTTTCCCGATGGTTTTGGAACCCCTACTGGTGACCGTTACTGCATGAATTCAATCTCGTTGAACTTCGAGGCCAAGGGCGAGTAGTCAGCTCCGCACGACCTGCACATCTGCGGCAGTGAGTGCAGGATCAACTTTGAGTTGATATGACTCAGGTGCGGTTGTTGCTGCTGTGGTGACGGCAGTCAATAAGTGCGATGTTGCGCGGGCAAGCCCGCGGTAGGCAGCTTCGGCTGCCGCAGCTTCGGGGGACGTGGCATCCAAACCCAGTGCGGCAAGGTGGTCAATTACTGCGCCTGCTGCCAGAAGATCCTCAGTGGCCACACGGAGCTGACCGTTCCGACTTGACCCCGCTGCAACCACAGCAATAAGGATGCGCTTGGCTCGCGTGACCTGCAGATCAATCACCCATTGGGCGGCAGCCTGTGCAGAGGGAAGATCGGTTTGGATCACTGCAGCACCGCTCGGGAGCGAAGAGATCTCGAGCTGTGCACCGGCCTCAGAGATGGCATCGACCCAGACAATGACATCGGCATCTGCCCCGACGGCGTGTGCGCCTGCGGTGCCCCAGTCGAAACGTACTTGGTAGCGGGTCTGTTCCATGACTCCATTCTGAAGCAGGACCTTGCATTTTCGTGATTTCATGTGACGCTCTATGACAAGTCCAAAGTGCAGCACTTTTCGTGACTCAATACGCTGGAGGCATGGCAGATCGCGAATACGGGTTTAAAACCCGCTCCATCCACGCAGGAAATATCCCCGATGCAACCACCGGTGCGCGGGCACTTCCTATCTACCAATCCAGCGCCTTTGTCTTCGATGACACCGCTGATGCTGCAGCACGCTTCGCCCTGCAGAAGTACGGGAACATTTACTCGCGCGTCTCCAACCCCACCGTTGCCTCTTTTGAAGAGCGTGTGGCCAGCCTCGAAGGCGGTCTCGGTGCTGTCGCGACGGCCAGTGGCCTGTCCGCGCAGTACATCACCTTCGCCTCACTCGTAGGCCAGGGAGACCACATTGTTTCCTCTGCCAACCTCTATGGCGGTTCCATCACTCAGCTCGACATCACCTTGCGTCGTTTCGGTGTGGACACCACCTTTGTTCAGTCGGCAAACCCTGAAGACTATGCCGCGGCGATTACGGACAAGACCAAGCTGATTTATGCAGAAACGGTCGCGAACCCATCCGGTGAAATTGCAGACATCGAAGGCCTTGCCGATGTGGCGCATGCTCACGGTATTCCGCTGATCATTGACTCCACCATTGCGACGCCCTACCTCTGCCGCCCCATTGAATTCGGTGCGGATGTTGTCATTCACTCGGCCACTAAGTTCCTCGGTGGACACGGAACCACATTGGGTGGTGTCGTCGTGGAATCCGGTCGATTCGACTGGAACACCGACAAGTTCCCGCTCTTTGACGAGCCTGTCGCCTCGTATGGCGGTCTAACTTGGGGTGGAAACTTCGGTGAATATGCGTTCTTAACCCGATTGCGTGCAGAGCAACTGCGTGACATTGGTCCCGTCTTAGCTGCACACTCCGCCTTCCTTCTTGCGCAGGGTGTGGAGACACTGCCGTATCGCATGCAGGCACACATCGACAATGCACGCGAGGTTGCAAACTGGCTGGCCCAGGACAGCCGAATTGAATTCGTGAACTGGGCTGGTCTGCCCAGCCACCCGCACTATGAGCGCGGCCTGAAGTACCTTCCCAAGGGTCCCGGTTCCGTCTTTAGCTTCTCGGTCAAGGGTGGCCGAGAGGTGGGACGCAAGTTCATCGAATCGGTTGAACTTGCCAGCCACCTGGCCAACATTGGTGATGCCAAGACTCTTGTTATTCACCCTGCGTCCACTACTCACGCGCAGCTCACCGACCAGCAGCTACTGGATGCCGGTGTCCTTCCAGGCATTGTTCGTCTATCTGTGGGTATTGAAGATGTCGATGACATCATCTATGACCTGGACCAGGCACTGACCAAGGCTGTGGGAGGTAAGTAATGGCTGAGGTCATCAATGCACAGCTGGCAAATGGCCTGAGCTGTGAACTTCCTGCAAACTCGCCACTGGCGAAGCTTCTGAAGTCCCAGCGCACCTGGGTAGGCCCAGATGCGAAGGCACGTCAGCGCATCCTCAACAACGCGAAGTCCGTTGCCATCGTGGGGGCTTCCCCCAACCCTGCCCGCTCCAGCTACTTCGTGGGCACGTATCTGCTGTCCTCGAGTGACTACCGGGTCTATTTTGTCAACCCCAACGCTGATGAAATTCTGGGGGAGAAGGTCTATCCCGATCTGGCCTCTCTGCCGGAAGTCCCTGACATCGTGGATGTGTTCCGCAAGGCCAGCGATATTCCTGCCGTCATCGACGAAGTTCTGGCAATTGGAGC
>JBEGKV010000141.1:0-3034 GCA_041183925.1 Actinomycetota bacterium | reverse complement strand
GTCCCCTTGCACTCCAGCCCTGCCGGAATAAAGTACGGTCGCGTGCACGGAAACATGGATAAGACAGATTCTTTTTCCAGTCGTTTGGCTCGTTTGCCTTTGTGGCCCGGAATGTCAGATGAGCAGGTGAAGCGCGTCCTCGATACGATGAAATCCTTCCAGTAAGGATTTTCATGTCTGTCTTCACACGAGCAATTGACATGCTCAAGTACGAGGGTGTTCGCTCGACCGCCTGGCGCGGAGCGAAATGGTTCAACACGCGTTCTAACCGTTTCACTGAAAAGCCACTCGCGCAGGTGTTTCCTCAAGACGTGATTGCAGTGGACTGGACATCTGGGCGCGTGTTTGCACCGGAGCCATTGGTTTCTGCCTCAGGCAGGCCACAACTCGCCTGGGTTATTTCCCCACCCGGTGTCTCCAGTGGTGGCCATCAGAACGCCTACCGCTTTATGAAATACCTGGAAGATGCCGGCTATGACATCACGCTGTTTATGTATTCAGCAGCGAAGTATCCCAAGATCAGCCTGGATGGCATCAAAGCCATGGTTGCTTCAAACGGTGGCTATCCCACGCTTCAAGCCGAGTATCGGATGTACAACCCAGAAACGGGTATCACTGGAGATTTCGACGGGATTGTTGCTTCTGACTGGCCATCGGCCTATGCAGCTTGGCGTTATGAACGCAACGTTCCCCGGTTCTACTGGGTTCAAGACTTTGAACCTTTCTTCTTCCCCGCAGGTCCCGACTATGTTGTGGCAGAAAACTCCTACCGGTTGGGCTATCAAGGCATCGCCTGCGGTCCTTGGCTTGCTGGCAAAGTCACAGAAGCAGGCGGCATGCCCTGCGCGTTTTATGACTATCAGGTGGACTCTTCCCGGTATACCCGCACCAACGATGCCCGACGTGATGAAATCTTCTTCTATGCCCGTCCCACGACGGCACGTCGCGGGACCGAATTCGGCCTTCTTGTCTTGGACGAAGTTCATCGCCGCCGTCCAGACATTGTGATCAATATCGCAGGCTGGGATATGTCCACGGCCGGTCTCAATTTCCCCTTTGTCAATCACGGAACGCTGGATGTGTCGCAGCTCCCTGATCTCTATAACCGCTGCGCCTCTGCCTTGCTGATTTCGTTAACTTCTGTCTCGCTGCTTCCGCTTGAAGTCATGGCCTGCGGTGTTGTTCCCGTCGTCAATGATGCGGATAACACCCGCATCTCACTCAACAACAACCCCGGGATTGATTACGTTCCGCTGTCACCGGCCAGAATGGCCGAACATCTCATTTCGGCAGTTGAGAACAACAACCAGATTGAGCATTCCAGGCAGATTGCCCAGTCCATGGAAGGCGGAAGCTGGGCGGGTCCCGGTGAAGTTGTGGTTTCTGTTTTCAATAACACTCTTGGCTTGAAGCAGAAGTAATGCCTCTCGTCACACCAGAAAGTAAGGGGACGGTTGACGCAACCGTCTTCATCCCTACCTTCAATGGGGAGAAGTATCTTGATCGACTTCTCACGGCAGTAGAGTCGCAAGACTTTGCTGGCGACTTCGAAATCTTAATCATTGACTCAGGCTCGAGCGACGCTACCTTGGACATCATTGCAACCCACCAAGCGGTGAAACTCGTTGAAATTCCTGGTTCTGAATTTGGTCATGGGAAGACGCGTAACCTTGCTGCACAGCTGGCCCGTGGAACATACATTGCTTATCTCAGCCACGACGCTATTCCTGCAGATAGTCACTGGCTCACCACTATCACTGCTCCGTTAGATCCTGATGGACTGAACTGTGTGGGTGTTGTGGGAAAGCATGTTGCCCGGGCTCACTGTTTTCCTTTGCTCAAATATGAAATTGACGGCGTATTCAGGGCCTGTGGCCCTGACGGTGAAACAACCGTCATTGATGGTTCTTTGTCGAAAACGAACGAACTCACTGCGGGTGAGTTGTTCTACTCCGATGTGAACTCGGCAACGCGGCGAGACTTTCTGCTCAACACAATTGCCTATCGAGATGTCAACTACTCGGAAGATATGGCTTTTGCCCGTGACCTGCTGGAAGCCGGTTACCGCAAGGCCTATGCCGCAATGGCTATCGTGGAACACTCCAATGATGTGACGTTCTCCGAATACGGGAAGCGCATCTTCGATGAGAACTTAGGTATGCGCCGTGTGGGGGAGGGGCGGACTTCACTCACTTGGGTGCAGGCCAAACTCCGCGGAATTCGTGATGTGCTTGTCACCTGGTCTCGCATTGCTCGTGATTCTGACTACAGTTTTGGCACCAAGGTGAAGTGGTTCTTGATTAATCCGGCATATGTCTGGACCAAGTGGGTCAACATTCACCGAGCGCTGAACATCTCTTTAGATGATCACCGCAAGGTTGAGAAGTATTCTCTCGAGGCCTTTCGGGCCTAGATAAAGATGGCTGGGTCTACCCAGGCTAGGCCGTTATCTTGGATGTCCGGCATGCCCGCAACGGCAACCATGCCGTTACGTGGGCGTGCTTCACCAGGAATGCCCACAACGAGTGATTCTGCTGGCACGTCTTTGACGACAACTGCATTGGCGCCGATGGCGCTGTGGCGCCCCACGGTGAGGGGGCCCAGAATCTTGGCGCCAGCACCAATGGTGACGTTGTTCTCAATGGTCGGGTGACGCTTACCGGGTTCGAGGGAACGACCGCCCAACGTGACGCCGTGATACAGCATGACGTCGTCGCCGATTTCGGCGGTTTCGCCGATGACGACACCCATGCCGTGGTCAATGAAGAATCTGCGTCCGATTGTGGCACCGGGGTGGATTTCAACACCCGTCCAGAAACGGGTCCACTGGGAGCCCACGCGTGCCCAGAACTTGAACCCGTGCGTCCACAACCAGTGGTGCCAGCGGTGAGCCCAGACGGCATGCAGGCCAGAAGCCACAACCCAGATCTCAAATGACGAGCGGGCAGCGGGGTCGTGTGAGCGCGCATTGGCGATGTCTTCACGGATATTGAGCATAAGAACTACAAGGCTACCGAATGCAGGAGTATTCCTA
>JBEGKV010000140.1:0-3480 GCA_041183925.1 Actinomycetota bacterium | reverse complement strand
CCTCGGACACCTCGCTCCCGAAGGCAACGAAGGTGAACTGTTTGGTCTCTATGCCACTACTGGCCGTGCCATCAGTTTCCTGGCACCCTCGCTCTTTGCCCTGTTCGTGCTCTGGGGCGGTGCCACCTACTTCGGCATTCTGGGCATCGTGGTAGTTCTACTGGCAGGACTGTTACTCATGATTCCGCTGCGTGCCAAGTTCATTCGTTGACGCGGTTAGGCGTCCACAACAAATTGAGCACTAACCCCTAAATAGTTCAATATTGAGGGATAACCACCGCCTAGCCTGTGTATATGACACAGAACGAGGTCGAACCAGCCGAAGAACTTTACCGGCGTTCCGTCGTCATCGTCGAGGACGATGCCTTCATGCGGTCACTCATCGCTGAGTACCTGCAAAAAGCAGGCTTCTCTGTCTCCACCGCTGGATGCTGCGGATGCAAAACGGCTCATCACCGCTGTTGACCCGGATGCGGTTGTCATCGATATTGATTTGGGCGCGGGTCCCACCGGGCTCGATCTGGCAAAAGGCCTCAATGCGAACAACAACGAGATTGCGATTGTCTTTCTCACGAGTTTCTCTGACCCTCGCTTCGCCGGCTATGACATCAAGACCGCCCACCCCAAAGCGGCCTATCTCAACAAGCACATGCTCGAAGACTCCGCCGTATTACTTGATGCCCTGAACGCCGTGCTGTTGGAACAAAAGCTCGAAAGCTTCCGCTTTGATCGCCGTGCAGACCGCCCTTTGGCCCACCTCTCTGGTTCACAGATTCAAGCCTTGCGGCTCATCTCGGAAGGCAAAACTAATCAGCAGATTGCCCACATTCGTCAACGCTCCCTCGGCGCAACAGAGAGTCTGGTTACGCGCACGTTGAGTGCGCTGAACATCTCACCTCAGGCAGATATCAATGCCCGAGTTGCAGCAGCACGCGAGTTCATGGCACAGATCAGCGCCCCTGCAGTCAAGGGAGAATAGCTGTGGCACCCCGCTCACGAACGTCCTCGTTCGGGCGGGTGCTGACGCTTGCCACCGACGCCCGGGCGGTGTCCTGGCCCGTCATTGTGGTCTGCGCCATTCTAAGTGTGCTGATCCACCTCGCCCCCAACGGAAACACCGTGGAAGGGAGCGTGTGGGTTCGTATTGGGCTGGCCATACTGGGATATCTGCCTGGGCTCGGCATGATCTACCTGGCCGTGTTGATTGTGAAAAAGATCCGGAGCAAGGGCTGGTCAATTGCCATCATGCTCTTCTCCTACTTCGTGGGTGGTGCACTGCGTGGACTGTTTCTTTCCCTCAGCTTCTATGCCCTGGGCATGGCGGATGCACTGAACCTGGACTTCCGCATTCCAGGAAGCGCTATTCCCTTCGGCTTAGCTATTGCCTCAGCCACCTACGCAGTGTCGGCTCTGGACGAGAGCAAACTGCGTATTGCTTCCCTCCGAGCACTGCAATCAGAACTCAACGAAGCCGTCACTGTGAGCACGCAGAAAGAATCAGATCTGCGTGAGCTGACCCTCAGCAAGATCGAAGATAGTGTGAGCGAACAACTCGCCACGATCACCAACATCAAGGACAGTGTCTCTCAAGAAGAACTGCGCTCCTTAGCGATTGAAGTAGTTCGCCCGTTGAGCCACTCTCTTGCAGAACGCGTGCCGGTGTGGGAGGCAACCCAGCACGAGAGTGTGCGGATTCGTTGGGCTGACATTTTCGCCCAGGTTCGGCCCGAACTTTCGCTTCGACCTATGTTGCTCACTATTCTTTCGAACGCGACTGCTCTGACGGCTTTCTTCTTCTTCTTTGGAGCGGCCACCGCGATTCCACTGCTACTGAGCACTTTCGTCCTTGTATATGCCAGCGTTCGGGCGCTTCAGGTTGCGACAGCCAAGATGACACCGATCAAGAATCTCTTCGCCCGGAGTGTCCTGATGACAGTGCTGTTGATGGTGGCGTCGCTTCCTGCCGGAATTGTGGGTGACCTCATCATTCGTGATACTCCAGACCCCACCTTCATTCTGCGATCTGCGCTGCTCATTGTTCCCCTCTTTGGCTGGTTTATTGCCCTGGGAGGTGCTGCCCAAGCAGAGTCTGCTCGGCTGGAGAGTGACATCAATGCTGGCATCGAACGATTGTCATGGCTCAAAGCCCGGCTCAACCTCGTGAACTGGTTTGAGCAGGGAGAGTTCGCACGGGTACTGCACGGGCCCGTCCAGAGTGCAATTAATAAAGGCATTATTCGATTGAGCCAGAACAACGAAGAGTCATCACGCACCGAGATCATTCATACCGTGCGCCAAGACATTGCCACTGCTCTCACGCCAACTCTGCAGTGGGAAGGTCACAGCAGAAGTTTTGACCAGCTCTGTGCTGATCTGGCGCTGACCTGGGAAGGGCTCAGTCAGATTGACTTCGCAATCTCCCCTGCCGCCAAGGAGGCATTAGCTGCAGACCCTGCGTGTGCATCGCTTGCGTGGGACATCGTTCACGAGAGCTGTGGCAATGCCATCCAACACGGAAAGGCAACATGGATTTCAGTGCGTATCACTGATCCCACGGAACGCATTCTGACGGTTGATGTCGTGAACAACGGTGAAGCAGCGGAAGTGGAATCGAAGCCAGGAATGGGCTCCAACATGCTTGATGCCTGCACCCTGGCTTGGAGCCGTGACCGGATCAATGAGCAGACTGTGCTCACCGCACAGCTGCCTGTTCAGGCTTAGGCCAGCTGAAACTTTCGATCTCCCACCTGAACCTCCAGGGTGAGTGTTCCGCCCACGGCCTCCACATACTTACGCAGGGTGTCCACCTGTGACTTCTCAATGTCACCGTGTTCAATGCGTGAGATACGGTTCTGACTCACATGGAGTTGCTTGGCGAGTTCGACTTGTGTGATGTTGAGCTCTTTGCGGAGTTCCTTAAGTCGATAGGCCCGAACCTCTGAAAGCATCCGCTTCATGTGCCTCTGAACTTCTACAGGATCGGATGGATACTTCGCGAAGAGTTCCTCTAGGTTCGTCATCAGTTTCCCTGCCTTAGTTTCTCAAGATGTTTCGTGTAGAGCTGATCTGCTTTTCGGATGTTGGTTCGATACCACTTGTTCCACAGACCCGTCTTATCGCCCGCGACCAACATGATTGCTTTTCGTGTGGGGTCGAATACGAACAAGATGCGTAATTCACTCCGTCCGGTGGAACCTGGTCGAAGTTCCTTCATGTTGGCGTGGACTGATCCAACTACTGAATCCACCAGTGGCCTCCCCAGTCGTGGACCTACTGCTTGAAGCAACCTGAGGGCTGCTTCAACTTGAGCTCGTGAACCAGAATCAAGCTTGGAATACCAATCTTCGATCAAGTCTTTGTCGACTTCCCATAAATCCATAATACAACCTTTGAGTTATATATCTCAAGAGGTGTATTTGTTCACCTCAGAGATGAACTCTGCAACATGAAACAGGTCCCCGGCTCTTCGAGCCGGGGACC
>JBEGKV010000139.1:0-5230 GCA_041183925.1 Actinomycetota bacterium | reverse complement strand
TTGTTGGCATCGGCTGCCTGGAATTCCCTCTGTCGATGCTGCTGATCAACCTCCGCACCGAGTCTCAGCGCAGCGCCATGGCGGTCAGCGGTTTTGCCCAAATAGTGGCCTATCTCAGTGCTGCTGTTGCCCCCGGTGTGATGGGCGCTTTGTTCAACCTCTCGGGAACATGGACGGTTGTCCTCACCACGCTCATGATCATCTCTGTCGTGGTTAATGTTCCCGCTGCCGTGATTCTGCGGCGCAACCGCAGTGTTGACCAGGAGCTCGCGCGACACTAAACACCTGACAGGTTTTCGCTAGAATTTCAGTATTCAACATCGGCAGAGGAGCCCAGTTGCGTGTCATCATTTCCGGCGGAGGTATCGGTGGTTTAGCCACGGCACTTGCGTTGCACCACGTCGGAATCACCGACATTCAGATCCTTGAATCGGTCAGAGAAATCAAGCCTCTGGGCGTGGGAATCAACATCTTGCCTCACGCCGTGCGCGAGCTGACCGAACTTGGCCTTGGTGATGATCTCGACGCAATTGGTATTCGAACCGCAGACCTCAGCTACATCAGTGAGCACGGCTCGGTGATTTGGTCAGAGCCCAGGGGCCTTGATGCTGGCTATCTGTGGCCACAATATTCGGTGCACCGCGGTCGCTTCCAAATGCTTTTGGCCCAGAAAGTCCGCGAGCGCCTGGGGCCTGACGCACTGAGAACAGATGCTCGTGTGTTGTCTGAGCGCACCGAAGGCGACACGGTCATCGTGGAAACAACCGCAGGAGAATTCCGCGGAGACCTCCTCATTGCGGCCGAAGGCATCAAGAGCAGCACTCGGGCTGCCTGGCACCCCGAAGAGGGTGAACCTATCTGGAGTGGGGCTGTGCTGTGGCGTGCAACTTCCCGCGCACGTCCCTTCCTCACGGGTCGCTCTATGTTCATGGCCGGCTATCGCAACCTCAAGTTTGTTGCGTATCCCTTGAGCCCGGTGGGCGAGGACGGCCTACAAGAAATTAACTGGATTGCCGAGCAGGTCGATCCCGACATGACTGATCTTCAGAACGACTGGAACCGCGCGGTTCCCATCAGCCGTTTTGCCCACCTGTTTGCCGACTGGACCTGGGAATGGCTCAACATCCCGGAGCTCATCAGCACAGCTGACGAAGTACTGGAATACCCCATGGTGGACCGTGAGCCATTGAGTTCGTGGGTTCGTGGTCGAACTGTTCTCCTGGGAGACGCCGCCCACCCCACCTATCCCGTGGGGTCTAATGGAACCTCCCAGGCATTGCTTGACGCGCGCTGCCTGGCCTATGCCTTGGCAGCAATGCCGGTCGAAGACGCTCTGTCCTTCTACGAGAATGAGCGACTACCCAAGACAGCTGCTCTGCAAAACGCAAACAGGAAAATGGGGCCTGAGCTGGTGCTGCAGATGGTGCATGAACGCGCCCCGCATGGCTTCACCTCCATCCATGACGTCATTTCTCAAGAAGAACTTGATGAGATTGCCCAGAATTACAAGAAGGTCGCTGGTTTCGATCAACAGACTCTGAATACCCGCCCCTCCTGGGACTCCCTTCTCGAAGAAAGCAGGTCCTCCTCATGAATGTAGAGATCTTCGCCCACATCGAAGTGGAGGTTGCCGACATTGTGGACTTGGGCGTGACCGCTATTGGTCACCGCCGCATGGTTCCCATCACCGGAGGCCGGGTTTCAGGACCAATCGGATCCGGCGTGGTGGTGCCGGGCACCGACTGGCAATGGATTCATGCCGATGGCACGGTGAGCCTTGATGCACACTATGGACTTCACCTCGATAGCGGAGAGCTCGTGGAAGTGGAATCCCGCGGCATTCGTCATGTGGCAGAAGATGGCACGGTGTACTTCCGCACATCTATCCGGTTCACAACAACCTCAGAGCGACCAGATATTAACCAACGACTGTTCGCGGCAACGGGAGCACGTCTGGACAACCAGGTTGTCCTTGAGGTGTCAGCAGTTCTTTAGGCAAGCCAGCGGTCAGCGCGGTAGTCAGCCTGAACGCGACGGATCGTGCCGGAACGACCACGCAGAATGATGCTGTCTGTGCGGATGACGGGCCCCTTGCGACGAACGCCTTCAACCAAAGCGCCATCGGTCACACCAGTGGCGACAAAGAAGGTGTTGTCACTGCTGACGAGTTCGTTCGCCTTGGCAGCTTCTGCCTCATCCTTAGGCGCCATGGTGGTCTGAATGAAACCACCGAGTGCTTTGATCGCACAGGCGGTCACGATGCCCTCAGGGCTGCCGCCGATACCCACACACATATCGATGCGTGACTCATAACGCGCAGCATTGATACCGCCGGCAACGTCCCCGTCGAGGAGTAGACGGGTACCAGCACCAGCAGCACGAATTTCTTCGATCAGGCCTTCGTGGCGTGGACGGTCGAGGACAGCGATCGACATCTCACTGACGGGCTTGCCCTTGGCTTTCGCGAGCGCACGAATGTTCTCTGCGATGGACTGGCGAATGTCAACAACACCTATAGCTTCGGGGCCGGCCACAATCTTGTTCATATAAAACACCGACGAGGCATCCAGCATGGTGCCGCGGTCTGAAACAGCGATGACGGAGAGGGCATTCTGGCGGCCTGCGCCGGTCAAGCTGGTGCCATCAATGGGGTCTACTGCAATGTCACAAGCAGGTCCGCGGCCGGTGCCCACTACTTCACCGTTGAAGAGCATGGGGGCGTTATCTTTTTCGCCTTCACCGATGACAATGGTTCCGCTGAAATCCACGGTACCCAAGAACTCACGCATGGCGTCGACGGCTGCACCGTCGGCAGCATTCTTGTCACCCTTACCAATGAAGGGATACGCACGAATAGCAGCAGCTTCAGTGGCACGCACCAGCTCCATACCAAGGTTGCGATCAGGGTGCAGATTCAAAATTCCGGTGTTTGTAGTCATCACAGCTCCAGCCTAGGCGTCGACGCGCGTTGTATTCGAGATGCCGGGCGCTCAACAGCAGAATCTCTCACAGAATGAGACAAACTCCCCTGGTTCTTCGCTGGTTAGACTAGAACTGCGCTTTCCCACTTATATTCGCGCCAGCACAAGGAGATGACATGCCCGTCGCAACACCAGAACAGTATGCAGAAATGCTCGATAAGGCCAAAGCCAAAGGCTTTGCCTACCCCGCCTTCAACGTGTCGAGCTCGCAGACACTCAACGCTGTGTTGCAGGGACTCACCGAAGCTGGTTCTGACGGCATCATTCAGGTCACCACCGGTGGCGCTGACTACTTTGCCGGCCACACCGTCAAAGCTCGTGCAACCGGTGCTCTCGCCTTTGCCAAGTTTGCCCACGAAGTAGCAAAGAGCTACCCCATCACCGTTGCTCTGCACACGGACCACTGCCCTAAGAACGCTCTCGATGACTTCGTGCTGCCCCTCATCGCTGCCAGCGAAGAAGAGGTTAAGGCCGGTCGCAACCCCATCTTCCAGTCCCACATGTGGGACGGTTCTGCTGTTCCTCTGGCGGAAAACCTTGAGATTGCTCAGATGATGCTCGCGAAAACGAAGAACATCAACGCCATCCTCGAGGTCGAGATTGGTGTTGTGGGTGGCGAAGAAGACGGCGTCTCGCACGACATCAACGACAGCCTGTACACCACTGTTGAAGACGGCATCAAGACCGTCGAAGCTCTGGGTCTGGGCGAGAACGGCCGTTACATGGCTGCCATGACTTTCGGAAACGTCCACGGTGTCTACAAGCCCGGTAACGTCAAGCTTCGCCCCGAACTGCTCAAAGAAATCCAGGACGGTGTTGCAGCGAAATATGGCACTGGCGCGAAGCCTTTTGACCTCGTCTTCCACGGTGGCTCCGGTTCTACCGATGCAGAAATCGCAGAAGCTGTCGCGAACGGTGTGATCAAGATGAACATTGACACCGACACCCAATACGCCTTCACACGCTCAGTTGCAGACACCATGCTGCGTAACTATGACGCTGTACTCAAGGTTGATGGCGAAATGGGTAACAAGAAGATCTATGACCCACGTGCCTGGGGCAAGTTGGCAGAAACTGCCATGGCCGCTCGTGTTATTCAGTCCACTCAGCAGCTTGGTTCTGCTGGCCACTCAGGCAAGTAAGAAAGTTATTGATGTCGGATTCTCCTGAAACAAAGCCTGCTGCCCAGAAACCTGAGCAGGCTCCGAAGGCGAACCCGAAAAAAGACAACAACCCTGATCTTAAGCAGGCTCCGCTCCAGCTCACACCTGAGCAGAAGCGTGAGCGGAGCCTCGCTTTTGATCGATTCCTCACCTGGGGTCTGATTTTCGTCGGAGTCTTCTCGGTCTTCACCGGCCTGGGCGACTACATCAACCCTCGCACCACGATGAACGCGTTGTATGAGGAAATGAACAAGCTGGTTCCCACCCTCGATCTCGGCACATTCCAGAACATCGCCTTCGCCACGTTGATGGGCTGGGTTGCCGTCACAATTCAGGCCGTGATTTTGGCTCTGGTTATCTGGTGGTCTCGTCTGCGGATGAAGGCGAAGAAGATCAGCTGGTGGATTCCCCTTGCGGGAGCCGTTGCCTCCAACATGCTCTCCACTGCCTGCATCTTTATTGCATTGCTCAGTGACCCCAGCTTCCAGGAAGCACTGACCCAGCTGGCTTCCTCGAAGTAATCTCGCCAGAGTTTTCAGGCTATGACTTCTGCGCTCGTTGAACTCAAGGACGTTACTGTTCTTCGCAACAGCAGAGCCATTCTTGATCAGATAAGTTTTTCTGCCCAGGAAGGCGAACATTGGGTCATTCTGGGGCCTAACGGCGCTGGAAAAAGTACAGTGATGAGCATCCTGGCAGGTAATACTCTGCCTAGTCGCGGGCAGGCAGTCATTCTGGGACACGTGCGCGGGACCATCGAAGTGGAGCGCCTCAAGAATGAGATGAGCTATGTGAGCAGTCACCACGGCCTGGAATGGCCGATGACTGCTCAGGAGGTCGTGCTCACTGCTTTTACCAACACCTTGGAACTTCCCATGCGTTGGGAACCAACCGTCGAGCAAAACAAGCTGGCCCTGGCCCAACTTCGTGAGGCAGGACTTGAGCACGTGGCACGCACCACGTGGCGGGCACTCTCCCAAGGGGAACTAGCCCGTGTATTTATTGCTCGAGCAACTCTGAAGAACCCCCGACTTTTGCTGTTAGACGAACCAGCTGCAGGTCTTGATGTTGCTGCTCGTGAACAGC
>JBEGKV010000138.1:0-3065 GCA_041183925.1 Actinomycetota bacterium | reverse complement strand
ACATGCGTTCCTGCCGGCTGAGGCGGTCTATCTGCGCTCGCCGGATATCACCCTGTCGAACGGGCCCAAGCGGGTTGTTCAGCCGCGCAGTGGACAACAGAGTGGACAACAAAATGGGCAACACAGTGGTGGTCAGAAATGATCGAGACTATTGCTCTGCGCCCCGCAACTACTGATGACGTTCCTGCCATCATGGCCATTGAAACCCCAGTCTTCGGCGGCGAAGCATGGTCTGAAGAAGCCATGGCACGCGACGTAGGAGACAAGAACTGCGTCTATCTCGTGGCCGAGGCACACACCGATGCCCTCGGCGGAGAACCAACGGTCATTGGCTATGCCGGCTTGTTAGCACCTCGGGGCTCCGGCGATGGAGATATTCAAACCATCGCTGTGTTGCCCGGGTTCCGCAGTATTGGTCTGGGTCGCATGCTCATGCAGGCTCTGCTGCAAGAAGCAGAGGTGCGCAATGCGCACCGCGTCTTCTTAGAGGTCCGTGCAGATAATCCTCATGCCATCTCGCTCTATGGCTCCCTGGGCTTTGAACAGATTGCCGTTCGCCCCGGGTATTACCAACCCGAAGGGGTAGACGCTGTGATCATGAAGCGTGGGGGTGGTGACCTCTGATGGCGATGAACAGGGATGCACCCCTGGTGTTGGGTATTGAAACAAGTTGTGACGAAACCGGTATTGGTATTGTTCGCGGCCGAGAGCTCCTCGCCAATGTCATAGCCTCGTCGATGGATGAGCATGCACGTTATGGCGGTGTTGTTCCAGAAGTGGCAGCACGTGCACACCTCGAAGCTTTGCGCCCCGCCCTGACGGAAGCCATTGTCACAGCGGGCATCGAGCTCTCTGATCTCGATGCTGTCGCTGTCACGAGTGGACCCGGTTTGGCCGGGGCGCTCATGGTGGGCGTGGGAGCAGCTAAAGCCTTAGCCCTGTCTCTAGATAAGCCCCTCTATGCCGTGAACCACCTCGTCGGTCACGTGGGTGCTGATGTCTTGGGCGACGAGGGTCCACTGGAATACCCCACAATTGCCCTGCTGGTCTCCGGTGGCCACACCTCCCTCCTCCTTGTGCGGGATCTCACCTCAGACGTGGAACTTCTCGGCGAAACCATTGATGACGCAGCAGGAGAAGCCTTTGACAAGGTGGCCAGAATTCTGGGTCTGCCCTATCCCGGTGGGCCGCAGATTGATCGCGCCGCAGAGAACGGTGACCCCAAAGCGATTCGTTTCCCCCGCGGGCTGACCTTGCCCAAAGACATGGACAAGCACCGCTATGACTTCTCCTTTTCCGGGCTCAAGACGGCTGTTGCCCGCTGGGTTGAGGTGCGCAGGGATGCCGGCGAGGACATTCCCATCGCCGATGTGGCCGCGAGCTTCCGTGAAGCAGTGGTGGACGTCCTGACTGCGAAAGCAATCGCAGCGTGTAACGACTACGGTGTTCCACGACTGCTCCTCGGCGGCGGCGTCATTGCGAATGCACGCCTGCGCGAGGTCGCGCAACAGCGTGCAGAAAAGGCCGGCATTGAACTGCGTATTCCTGCGTTCTCGCTCTGCACGGACAACGGCGCCATGATCGCCGCGTTGGCGTCCGAGCTCATCATGGAAGGCGCAGAACCGTCCTCCCTGAGCTTTGGAGCAGACAGCACACTCCCAGTTACGGACATCCACGTTCACTAAACTGGTCCCATGACTAAATCAACTGAACCTGAGGTTGCTTCCGCACCCGTTACCGCTCCTCGCACCAACGTGCTGGCGATTGTCTCGCTCGTCGCGGGTATTGCCGGTCTGGTCTTTGTGCCCCTCATCGGCGGCGTTGTTGCTGTGATCACCGGTCACATTGCACGCAAGGAAATTCGCACCACCGGAGAATCTGGTGACGGCTTGGCCAAGGGTGGCCTCATCACCGGTTACGTCGGCCTGGGCTTCTCAGCTCTTGCCATCGTCATTGTGATCATCGCGTTCACCGTCTTCGCGATGTCCGGCGCCATGATGTACAACTACTAAGAACCAGAACTAACTTTCTTCTGAATGGCGGTGCGCAAGCACCGCCATTCTGCGTTCACCCACGCGGGTGAGAAACAGCGTTGCAGACTTCGTGCCCTTGAGCGAGAGCTTCTTGCGGAATTCTGCCGGGTCAATGTCGACTCCGCGCTTTTTAATTTCGAGTGTGCCAATACCGCGTGTAGCAAGTTCTTTGGCTAACACCTTTACGTCCAAAGCAAAGACCTTCTCCACGCGGAAGGTCGAGGCAAAGGGTGTCTGCACGGCAGTGTTACTGGACATGTAGGCAATGTGCTCATCGAGCATGTGTGCGCCAATACTGCGGGCAAGATCGCCAATGAGTCTGGCCCGAATGACGGCACCATCTGGCTCGTAGAGGTAGTCGCCGATCTCTGCGATCTCGGCATCGGGGGCATCAGCGGCAGCGGTGAGTTCGTGCATACCCTCAGTGGTCAGTAACAGTGCAGCGCGAGTGATTCCTGGACGAGCGAGGGAGCCAAACCAGAGCCCGAGTTCGACCACGTCCCCGTTGACCGAGACCCACTGTGCTTCACAGTGGTCGGGGATGAGGTCACGGTCAAAGCCGGGACCGAGTTTGATTCCCGTGGGCAGCTTTCCGCTGAGACCAAAAGAAAAATCAAGGGAGGGGGAGTAGTCCTCGGA
The DNA here is from genome assembly GCA_041183925.1 of Actinomycetota bacterium. Lineage (GTDB taxonomy): Bacteria > Actinomycetota > Actinomycetes > Actinomycetales > Microbacteriaceae > Aurantimicrobium. The sequence goes on along the minus strand of JBEGKV010000138.1, from coordinate 393 downwards.
CTTGGTCAGGCGCTGCGTGTTGCTGTGACCGGAGGTGCGACGGGCAGGATCCAGATAGACCGCATCCACGTTCTCTAGGGATGCTTCCTCGGCGGTGCCGTGACGCACCTCTGCTTCGGGGAATGGCGAGAGGTTATAGGCGGCGATCGCTGCGGTGACCTCATCGGCGTCCACGGCGGTGACGGAAATGCCGGCGCCGGCTAAAGCCAGTGCGTCGGCACCGATACCGCAGCCCAAATCGGCCACACGAGTGAGCCCTGCGCGAACATACCGGCCGGCATGCAGGGCCGCAACAGCTAGCCGAGTGGCCTGCTCGAGGCCTGCTTCAGTGAAGAGCATGCGCTGGGCAAACTCTCCGAACTTAGCTGTTGCTTTGGCTCGAAGTTTGGCCTG
>JBEGKV010000137.1:861-3937 GCA_041183925.1 Actinomycetota bacterium | reverse complement strand
GAAGATTGCGCGCTATCCGGGAATGCCTGGCGGACAGTCACAGCAGGGCGTTGGTGCACACAAAGATCTGGGTGTGCTGACCCTGCTCTATATCGAGGACGGTAAAACCGGCCTACAAGTTGAATATGAAGGCGAATGGATTGATGCTCCACCTGTCCCTGGTGCTTTTGTTGTCAACATCGGCGAAATGCTTGAGCTCGCAACAAACGGCTACCTCAAAGCCACGTTGCACCGCGTTGTGTCTCCTCCAGAGGGCGAAGACAGAATTTCTTTCCCCTTTTTCTATGCTCCACGACTCGACGCGAGCATTCCTGAGGTGACACTACCCGAAGAACTTCGCGCTTCAGAGCGCGGAGTGAGCCAAGATCCAACCAACGTCCTGCACCCCATCTTTGGTGAGAATTCACTCAAGAGCCGTGTTCGTGCACATCCCAATGTTGTTCAGGCACATCACCCACATCTGCTCCCCTAAGTTTCTCTGGACGGGTTACTAAAGCGTTTCTCTTGTGCCCAGAGAATACACAAAGCCCTCCCCGCTTATGCGGGGAGGGCTTTCAATTTTGTGTTTAGCCGCGACCGAGCATCTTCTGCAAGGCATCCAGCTCTTCTGGACTCGGCCCATCAGAACCTGGCTTGGCAAAGCCAAATCCAGCTCCCCCACCGGGTTTGCTGACGCCCGCTGCGAGTGCGGCGTTTTCTGCAGCGCGCTTAGCTGGGTTTCCAGACTTGGAGCCCTTCTTTTTTGCTTGCTGCTGCTTCTTGCCGCCGCCGTGACCCATGCCCTGCATGGGGCCCATTCCTGGCATCTGAGGAACTCCGCCCTTCGCAACGGTCTTCATCATCTTCGCTGCCTGCTCGAAACGGTTTACCAATGCGTTGACATCAGTCACCGTCATTCCAGAACCCTTCGCAATACGCAGTCGACGTGACCCGTTGAGCAACTTGGTGTTCTGGCGCTCTGCCTTTGTCATGGACTGAATGATTGCTTCAGTGCGAACAAGTTCTTGTTCGTCAAAGTTATCCAACTGCTCTTTCATTGCACCGGCACCAGGAAGCATGCTGAGCATCTTCTTCATGGAGCCCATGTTTTTGAGCTGCTGCATTTGCTTGAGGAAGTCCTCAAGAGTGAAGGAGTCGGTCGCAAACTTCTCTTGAAGTTGTGCTGCTTCCTCCTCATCGAAGGCTTCCTGGGCCTGCTCAATCAGGGTGAGGATGTCACCGAGGTCGAGAATACGGCTGGCCATACGGTCAGGGTAGAAGGGCTCAAAGTCATCTAGGTTTTCACCTGTGGAGGCGAACATGATCGGACGACCGGTTTCAGAGACCACAGAGAGTGCAGCACCACCGCGGGCGTCACCATCGAGCTTGGTCAGCACGACACCCGTGAAGTCCACCCCATCCTGGAATGCCTGGGCGGTTGCAACTGCATCCTGACCGATCATGGCGTCAATGACGAATAGCACTTCATCCGGATTGGTTGCCTTACGGATATCCGCAGCCTGCTTCATCAACTCGGCGTCCACACCCAACCGTCCGGCGGTGTCGATGATGACCACGTCATATTGCTTGTCGGTGGCAAATTTGATGGAATCTTTAGCCACTTTGACGGGGTCTCCCACGCCGTTGCCTGGCTCTGGGGAGTAGATTGCAACACCAGCGTTGCCGGCAACTACTTCGAGCTGCTGAACAGCGTTGGGGCGCTGCAAGTCACAGGCCACCAACAGTGGAGTGTGCTTGTCTTTGGCTAAGTATTTAGCTAGCTTTCCGGCCAGGGTCGTCTTACCGGCACCCTGCAAACCAGCCAACATGATGATGGTGGGGGGCTTTTTCGCAAACTCAAGGCGACGCTGCGAGCCACCGAGGATGCCAACCAGTTCTTCATTCACGATCTGAACAACCTGCTGGGCAGGGTTCAGGGCCTTGTTGACCTCGTCGCTGAGGGCACGCTCACGAACGTCACCGGTGAACTTCTTCACCACGTTGAGGGACACGTCAGCGTCCAGAAGTGCGCGACGAATCTCGCGAATAGTGCCGTCTACATCGGCAGCAGAAAGCTTGCCCTTACCCCGAAGGTTCTTAAGGGACTCGGTAAGACGTGAAGAGAGTGTTCCGAAGGTTGCCATAACCCCTCTAGCCTAGCCAACGAGCTGGGCTGCGAAGGCGTGTGGCGTGAAGCCCATGAGGTCATTGATGCCTTCACCGTTACCCACGAGTTTCACCGGGATACCGGTTCGTTCCTGCACAGCAAGCACAAAACCACCCTTGGCAGATCCATCTAACTTGGTCAGGACGAGCCCGGTCACGCCTGCGTGCTCCAAGAAGGCTTCTGCTTGCGAGAGTCCGTTTTGTCCAGTGGTGGCATCGAGTACGAGCAAAACCTCGGAAATGGGTGCCTGCTTCTCAATCACACGACGAATCTTGGACAATTCATCCATGAGGCCACTCTTGGTCTGGAGTCGACCGGCAGTGTCAATGATGACAATTTCGGTGCCGTTATTGATAGCCCACTCAATAGTTTGATACGCCACAGCAGAAGGATCTTGGCCCTCCATCTGGGGGCGAACAACATCCACACCTGCGCGCTGCGCCCAAGTCGCAAGCTGGTCGACGGCAGCAGCACGGAACGTGTCTGCTGCTCCGACCACGACGGATTTCCCGGCACTTGCAATATATTTGGCAACCTTGCCAATGGTGGTGGTTTTTCCGACACCGTTGACGCCGACTACCAAAATCACGGCAGGTCGCTCACTGAGTTTAAGAGTGGTGTCGAACTTGTTCAGTCGGTCTTCAATTGCTTCACGCAAAAGGCGAACAAAATCATCGGGGTCGTTGGTTCCATACTTGGCCACGTTTGCACGCATGACATCAATCAGTTCTTCGGTGATGTCTGGTCCAAAGTCAGCACCTAACAGTGTTTCTTCGAGTTCTTCCCAGGTGCCCTCATCGATGGTGACGCGGCGCTGTGAAACTGGCTTGATAACTGGTTTAACAACTGGTTTTTTCTTCGCAGGTTCAACTGCAGGTTCGACTGTGGGAACAACTGGCACCGTCACGACTGCTTCAACAGCAGGCTGAG
>JBEGKV010000137.1:0-856 GCA_041183925.1 Actinomycetota bacterium | reverse complement strand
GGCTCTGGCTCTGGCTCTGGCTCTGGCTCTGGCTCTGGCTCTGGCTCTGGCTCTGGCTCTGGCTCTGGCTCTGGCTCTGGCTCTGGCTCTGGAACAACGATTGCCACCTGAAAGGGTTCAGGAATGACTACAGGTTCGGGAACTACTTCCTCGACTGGGAGCTCTGGGACTACAACTTCTTGTAATTCCTCAGCAAATACTTCTTCGTTGCGAGGGAGCGAACGCCCCCCGTCGAATTCGTCAAGAACCTCGTCATTATCGCTTCCGCGCGCAAAGAGACCTTTGAGCTTGGCGCCAAGCGACCACCGACTACAGCGTATTAGGCGCCTTGCAGATACTTCGCCACGACGTGGGGAACGTAAGGTCGAACATCTCCACCCAGTGAGGCCACCTGACGCACCAGCGAACTAGAAACATAGGAGTGACCTGGCTCAGGCATGAGGAATACGGTCTCAATACCCGCAAGGTTACGATTCACCATGGCCATCGGGGTCTCATACGTGATGTCGAGTTGCGTGCGGATGCCCTTGATGAGGACGGTGGCCCCCACATCGGTGCAGTAGTCCACGAGCAGTCCCATGCTCCAGGACGAAACAACAACGTTTTCAGCGATGCCTGCTTCTGCAATGGCTTCTTCAATGAGTGTCACGCGCTGCGCAATAGGCAGCAGTGCGTGCTTATCGGGGTTGTGCACCACGACAACATGTACTTCATCGAAGAGCTTCACTGCTCGAGCGATGACATCCAAGTGACCTAGGGTGACGGGGTCAAATGATCCAGGTACAACGGCGATCCTGCGCATGGCTCAAGACTACGCAAATTCACTCCGAGCATGCTGAATATTTCCTCAGATTGC
>JBEGKV010000136.1:0-4682 GCA_041183925.1 Actinomycetota bacterium | reverse complement strand
AGCTGGTGCAGCAGCAGCCACGGGTGCTACTGCAACTGGTTGCGGAGCAACAACTGGAGGGGCAACCACGGGGGGAGCAACCACGGGAGGTGCGACCACTGGAGCAGCTACCACGGGAGGCGCAACTACAGGTGCAGCTACAGGTTCTGGAGCAGCTACAGGTTCTGGCGCAGCAGGTGCAGCCTCTGCTGCCGGTGCTGCTGGTGCCGCACCGGCACCTGAACCATCACCGATGTGGGCGAGGACAGTTCCTACGGCAACTGTCTCGTCTTCCTGAACCAGGATTGCTTCAACAACACCTGAGATGGGGGAAGGGATCTCGGTGTCAACCTTGTCGGTTGATACTTCGAGTAAAGGTTCATCTACCTCTACGCGATCACCGACGTTTTTGAGCCACCGGGTAACGGTGCCTTCGGTGACGCTTTCACCCAGTGCGGGGAGGCTGACTGACTCGCTCATGAAATGTATGTCTCCTTGATAGCTGCTGCGTTGACTAGCTTACTAATGCTGCGCAGAACTCTTACAGCGTGTGAAGTGGCTTGCCAGCCAGGAACAGGAATGCTTCACCCAGTGATTCGTTCTGGGTGGGGTGTGCGTGAAGCAATGGAGCAATGTCTTCGGGGTGTGCTTCCCAGTTGACAACCAGCTGTGCTTCTCCGATGAGTTCGCCCACGCGAGCACCAATCATGTGAACGCCGACGATAGGGCCGTCAACGACACGAACAACCTTGACTGAACCAGCAGTCCCGAGGATCTCACTCTTACCGTTACCGGCAAGGTTGTAATCGTAGGAGGCGACTTTGTCAGTGCCGTACTGCTCAACAGCTTTTGCTTCGGTCAAGCCGACGGAGGCAATTTCTGGCTCGCAGTAAGTGACCTTAGGGATGTTGACATCGCTGATCACGACGGGGTTAAGACCAGCAATTTCTTCAGCAACGAAGAAGCCATGCTGGTAACCGCGGTGAGCCAGTTGCAGGCCTGGAACGATGTCTCCCACGGCATAAATGCCGGGGATGTTCGTAGCGAGACGTTCGTTGGTGATGACGTAACCACGATCCATGGTGATGCCAACTTCTTCAAAACCACAGCCGGCGGTAGCGGCGCCGCGGCCGACAGCAACAAGAAGCAAATCAGCTTCGACGGTCTCGCCGCTTTCCAGAGTGACGACTACCCCAGAATCGCTCTGAGTTACGCCCTGGAATCGAACCCCGAGCTTGTAATCAATTCCGCGCTTGCGGTAGGCGCGCTCGAGAGCCTTGGAGATACTTTCTTCCTCGTTGGGCACGAGGTGAGGAAGGCCTTCAATGATGACAACTTCAGCGCCAAAGCTCTTCCATACGGAAGCAAACTCGACACCGATCACGCCACCTCCCAAGATCGCAACCTTGTTGGGAACATAGTTCATCTGGAGTGCGTGTTCGCTGGTGATGACGCGGCCACCGATTTCAAGCCCAGGGAGAGACTTGGAGTAGGAGCCCGTTGCAAGAACGATGTTTTTGCCGACGATGGTGTCTGCTCCCACGGCAATGGTGTTGGGAGAGACCAGGCGGCCTTCACCCTCAATGACGGTAATACCGCGAGCCTTGATTAGTCCTTGACAATTCCTTCGCGGAAGGCATTGACGGCGTCCATGTCAACGCCGTTGAAGCTGGAGTTGATGCCGCAGATGTGGCCTTCACGCGCTACATCGGCAACCTCAGCTGCATGCAGCATGGCCTTGGTGGGAATACATCCCACGTGAAGGCAGGTGCCACCGAGTTTGTTTTTCTCGATGAGTGCGACGTTCATGCCGAGCTCAGTTGCGCGGATGGCGGCAGAGTAGCCACCACTTCCGCCGCCCAGCACGACGAGGTCAAAGTTGAGTTCAGCCACGTTATTCTCCTTTTGAGAGGGGTACGTTCACGCCGTGTGGACGTGAAAATCCTGCGTTACTTTCGGTGAAGTTAACCTCAATGAGACTACTACGCCGAAGCGTATGACTCTGCGAGGTTAAGAAGAGTTCTCACGGCGACCCCGGTGGGACCAGCCCCAGTGGCACCATATGGCGAACCGGAGTTGTTAGCTGTATTGGCAATATCCAGGTGGACCCAAGGGATCCGTGGGGCATCTTCTTCGTCAGAAGTTGTGCCGATGAAGTCCTTCAAGAACGTAGCCCCCACCAGCATTCCAGCAGAAGTATTGCCGGGTTTGACATTGGCAATGTCGGCCACATCAGAGTTGAGATAGGCGCGGAGTTCCTCGGGCAGTGGCATATGCCAGAACTGCTCACCCGTAGCTGTGCCAAGTTCCATGAGTTGGGAAATAATCTGTGCATCGCCCATAGCTCCGGTGTATCTCGTGCCGAGTGCAGTGGTGGCAGCACCAGTTAAAGTCGCCATATCAATAATGAGATCAGGGTGTTCTTCGCTTGCTGCAGTCAGGCCATCGGCGAGTACAAGACGTCCCTCTGCATCGGTGTTGAGTACCTCAACAGTTTTTCCGCCGCGAATAGTAAGAACATCGTTGGGGCGAATAGCAGTGCTGGAGGGCATGTTCTCCGCTAGGCACAGCCAGGCTGTAATTTTCACAGTTAAACCGAGCTGAGCTGCTGCGCGGATGATGGCCAAAGTCGAGGCGGCACCGGTCATGTCATATTTCATGCCAATCATGCCCGCGCCACTCTTGAGTGAGAGGCCACCTGTGTCAAAAGTAATTCCTTTGCCCACGAGTGAAATATGAGTAGAAGCGCCTGCTGGTGAATATTCCAGTTTCATCATGCGAGGTGGGCGAGAAGATCCCTGTCCGACGCCCACAATTCCGCCAAAACCGTCTTGAGCAAGCTTTTTCTCATCCCAGACCGTCACAGTGAGGGGCAAATCCTTGATCGCTGCCTCAGCATGTTCAACGAAGGAAGCTGGGTACATGTCATTAGGGGGAGTGTTCACAAGATCTTTGACCAGTGACAGAGCTTCTGCAACAACCTGGGCACGTTGAACAATCGCAGCGTCAGTCACTGTGCCAACAACGACAACTGAGGTGACTGGAATTTGACTAGGAGGCGTCGACTTGTAGGAATTGAATGAGTAGGCGCCCAGCAGAGCACCTTCTGCAACTGCAAGAGTTTCTTCAGAGGTTGAGGTATTGAGATCAAGTGCAACACCCGTCGTTCCTTGCAGTCGACGAATTGCTGTAGCTGCCGCATTGCGGAGAATTGCTGGGGTGATTGGGTCAGAACCCAACCCGACAACGGCTATGACACGCGAAGTGTCGTGGGGGTCAGTGATTTTGGCAAACGAGTCAACGGCACCAGAGATATCGAGTGCGGAGGCGACCGGGAGGAGACGAGTGTGATCTTCTGCTGAGATGAACTCGATCTGTTTCTTAACCGACCTCACTCCCACGACGAGAACAGTATCTGACGGAGCTACGGAGGCAAGGGAAAGCTGGGGAATGGTCACGGTGTCAGCTTAGGTTGCGGGTGTGCGTGCTCTTGTCGTGCCACGCGTGCAAAAACGGACAAACATCCGAACATAGACTGAAGATATGTCCGAACGTCCAAGTCTTCTCTCCTACGTACTTGAACCTGCTCAAGTACCCAGAGGATTGCCACTTGTTGCGGGACTAACAGGTTTTGCAGATTCGGGGTCTGCGGTGACCGCATTTACCGATTACATCGTTGACACGATGGACTCTGAGGTCATTGCTGTGTTTGATGCCGATGAGTTGCTGGATTATCGCGCGCGCCGACCCATTATCTACTTCGACCAAGATCACCTCACTGGTTTCGAGCCGCCCATGCTGGCCTTCTACCTCGTGCGGGATGAAATCAATAAACCTTTCATCCTCTTGACCGGGTATGAACCTGATTTCCGCTGGGAAGCCTTCAGCACCGAAGTTTTGAACTTTATTGAACGTTTTGATGTGTCTTCGACAACCTGGGTTCATTCAATTCCTATGCCGGTGCCGCACACTCGCCCCATCGGGACCACCGTGAGCGGAAACAGGGCAGACCTCATCGAGCAATATTCTGTATGGCGTCCTCACACTCAGGTCCCGGCAAATGCAATGCATCTTGTCGAGTACAGGCTTCAGGAAATCGAGCATGAAGTAGTTGGTTTCGTGCTCCTCGTTCCTCACTATCTTGCTGATTCAGAATTCCCGGCAGCAGCTTTGGCGGCCTTGGAAAGTATCAGTTCCTCCACTGGGTTGATCTTCCCGACGGATCATCTCCGGGAAGAGGGGCGTGAATTCGTGGCCAAGATTGATGAGCAGGTCCAGACCAACGAGGAGCTCAGCAAACTGGTCACCACGCTTGAACAGCGATACGACTCCTATATGAAAGACAACGCACTTCGTTCACCCTTGACCGACCTTGAGGGTGAACTTCCCACTGCAGATGAAATTGCTGCAGAACTCGAAGAATTTCTTGCGTACCGTCGTGGTACGGAAGAGCCCGGCGACATGCGATAATAGAAACCGGACCCAGTCTTTCCCTTCCTAGGGACTTGACAAGGGTCCTAGTTATGCCCCCGAACAGGAGAAATCTGCTCATGGCAACAGACGAGACACCTCAAAAGAAGTCGCGCTTCGCGTCCTTCTTCAGTAAGTCAAAAGATTCTGTTGCCGAGCCTGCTCCGGAAAGTGCTCCCTCTGTGAAGGCTCCAGCCGCTAAGACTCCTGCTCCAAAGACCACAGCTCCAAAG
>JBEGKV010000135.1:0-4155 GCA_041183925.1 Actinomycetota bacterium | reverse complement strand
CACATCATGATGCCCTGGTTCAACCTGGATAAGGTCAAGGAACCCGAAGAGCAAGAAGGTCACTAACTGACTCTCGCTAGATGGAACCCATTCCTAGCTGGTTCATAGGTTCACCTGTCACACTGACAACTATGAAGCGACACTTGGGATCACCCGCGATATACGCGATGGTGATTGTGGCGTTCCTGGTTGGCCTCGCCCCGGTTTTTCATGCCGTGTGCATTGCCCCCCTTGGTAGCTCATCCCAGACTTCTGCCCCCCTGACGCACGTCATGGCAGATGGCACCGTCATGACTATGTCGACGCCGCACATGACTGACGCGATGGCGATGTCCTCACCTTCAGATACAACTGCAGCTTCCAGCTCAACCCCTGCAGTGAACAACAACGGCATAGACGCAATGGATGTCCTCGGCGGCATCATGATCTCCGCTGGCATCACCCTCCTCACCTTGGTTGGACTCCGGTTCTGCCGACAGGCTCTTGCGCGGGGGCAGCTAGTCCTGCTTCCGCAGCCACTCGCAACCCTGCTGCCCTCATGGGGGCAAGCCAGAGCCAGGCCTCCCAGCCAGGTCAATCTGACTACCTTGTGTATTTCCCGAACCTAAGCCATACGTCACAGCGCGCAGGCGACATTCGTCGCGGATGCGCGCAGAAGTAAACACCCCCTACTTATTTGACGTAAAGGAATACAACTATGTTCGCAACGAAATACCGCATCGCCGGAATCACTGCATTGGCTATTGCTGCATCGGTTTCACTCGCAGGCTGCACCATCAATATGCCCGGAAGTACAACAGATTCCAACGGCATGATGGATGGCGGAATGATGGGAAACAACCAGAATTCTTCTGGCTTCTCAGGTTCTGACATCATGTTTGCCCAGATGATGATCCCTCACCACCAGCAGGCAGTGGACATGTCCACGCTGGCAGAAACCCACACCACTAACCCCGAGCTTCTAGCCTTGGCCAAGCAGATCAAAGACGCTCAAGCGCCTGAGATTGAGCAAATGACGGGGTGGATTAACAACGCAAACGCCTCGATAGATATGGGGCACGACACTTTGACAAGCTCTACCTCGAAGGCATGATCGGTCACCATGAAGGCGCCCTTCACATGGCACAGATGGTTATTGACTCCAACAATGCAGAAGCCAAAACACTCGGTGAAAACATTGTGAAGAGCCAAACGGCTGAAATTGCTCAGATGAAGAAGATGTTGGCAGGGATGTAAATGGCAACAGCAACCTTCCACGCCACCGGCATGACGTGTCAGCACTGTGTGGCAAGTGTGACCTCAGAAGTCATTGCTATTGCTCATGTCACGCAGGTGTCAGTGGACTTGCCCACGGGCACAGTCACTGTCGACAGCGATGCGCCGGTCTCCCCTGATGCGGTCATCGCGGCCATCGATGCTGCCGGTTATCCCGCCATCGCTGAATAAGAATGCAGGTCAAGAGCCCCCACTGTGAGTGGGGGCTCTTGACTATCACGCCGAATTTGCCCAACGTTTCGTGTCCTGTTCTCGAGTGTTTACCTTTCTTCGGTGAAGTGAGGTGTGCACACATCGACGTATCGCCGCTATGTAGCCCTCGGCGATTCTCTCGTTGAGGGTGTTGGTGATGACCGTTTCACCCAGGACCGGATGTACGCCGGGTGGGCAGACCGACTCGCAGTCCTTTTGAACAAGGTCGCAGAAGACGAAAATTCTGATTTCCTCTATGCCAACCTTGCCGTCCGGAGCAGGAACTCTGAAGAAATTCTGACCGAACAGGTCGCGCAAGCGCTTGCTCTGGAACCAGATTTCGTCACAATTATGGCCGGTGCTAACGATCTCTGGCGGCCGCGTAAGAGCTGGGAAAGCGTCCGAGAAAACTTTGCTTCCGCAATAACTCAACTTCAGGGAGCGGGGGTAACAGTGCTGCTCACAAATTGCATCAACCCTATCCACCACTGGTCGCTTCACACAGGTTCTCAACGGTCACGCGAGTTAACCAAAATCATTGAAAGTGTCGCAGCCACATACGGGGTCGAAGTTGTCGATGTTCACCGAAGTCCCACCTTGCGTCGCCTGCGGGTGTGGGCAGAAGACCGAGTCCACTTTGGCCCCCGGGGTCACGCACACGTTGCAAATAAGGCTGCCAAAAAACTGGGACTTCCCTACCGAGTTGAAACACCGATTCTTCACCCACGAGCTCGAGACAAAATGAGCATATGGGAACACGTGGTGTGGATCTACGTTCATGTCACCCCTTTTGTGGCACGCAGGCTTCGTGGAATTGCAGCCGGGGACGGCATCAACCCCAAGCGTCCCGTGCTCTCCCGTGTCCACGACCACCCCTGGACTATTCGCTATTCCCAGTCTTCACCGGTCGTTAAGATGCCATTTCCCCAGGCGTCGCTGGTAGCAGAATAAGTATTTATACCGTGTGGTCATGAGCATGAGAATCGCCATCGTCACCGAATCATTTCTCCCCTCACTTAACGGCGTGACCAACTCAGTACTGAGAGTGGTGGACACACTCAAAGAAGCTGGCCATGAAGTCATCATCATTGCCCCCACCGCTCCACACAACAGACACCTGGGGTTCAAAGTCATTAGGACGCTGGCAGTTCCCTTCATGCAGTTTCAGATAGGTTTGCCCCCACTTGCTTTGCAAGCAACCTTGGAAGATTTCCAGCCTGACGTGGTGCACGTCGCTTCCCCGTTCTTCCTCGGTGGTCAAGCTATTGCCGTTGCCAACAGACTCGGGATACCCACTGTGGCCATCTACCAAACAGATATTGCAGGCTATCTGCAGCGCTACGGAATGAAATTTGCCAAGCCCGTTGTGGACAGGTTCGTTGCCGCTATTCACGGGCCCGCAACAATGAATCTTGCACCCACTCCTGAATCAGCTTCTTACTTACTCAAACTTGGAGTGGAACGTGTAGGTGTGTGGGGTCGTGGCGTGGATCTGGAACTCTTCCACCCCCGCAACAAGTCCGAGTCGGCAACCCAGGAATTCCGAAACGCCCACCTGCTGGGCAAGAAAAACCTTGTTGGTTTCGTCGGTCGGCTCGCTCCCGAGAAGCAAGTTCATCGGATGCTCGAGCTGTGCTCAATCCCGGACACGGCCCTCGTCATTGTCGGAGATGGTCCTGAACGAAAAAAACTTGAAGCACTTTTCGCTGGACAACCTGTGACATTTACCGGGGCACTGCGCGGAACAGAATTAGGTCGCGCTTACGCCTCTCTCGATGCTTTTGTTCACTACGGAACTGAAGAAACGTTTGGCCAGACAATCCAGGAAGCACAAGCCTCGGCTGTTCCCGTCGTTGCTCCAGCCGTAGGTGGCCCTCGGTTCCTCATTAACGACCAAGAAAATGGCCGTCTTATCGAACCTGAGGACACTCACGGTTTCACTGAAGCCGTGGTCAGTATTCTGGCAACACCTCACCTCGCCGCCCGGATGGGTGAAGCAGGAAGACGTTCCGTCCTCAATAAGTCGTGGAAGGCCAACAACGAAAGCTTGTTGAAGACCTACCGCGCAGCTGCCGCTTTCAAGGGATCCGCATTTGAATCAAGCCCTGAACTGGTTTGATGCTCACAGCATCATCGATGCTCTGGGCGCCCTCGCCGTGGTGGGCGTAGCACTTCTGATTTTTGCTGAAACGGCAACTATTCTGGGCTCCTTTTTACCCGGAGATTCGCTCTTGTTCTTGCTGGGTCTGGTGCTGTCGACCACTCTGACGAGCTTCCCACTCATACCTGCAATACTGCTCATCTTTGTGGCTGCAATTCTAGGTTCCGAAGTTGGGTACTGGGTCGGCCATCAGTTTGGTCCCAAAGTCTTCAACCGACATGACACGTGGTTTTTTAACAAGAACGTGGTGGAGCGATCCACTCAGTTCTATCGGCACTACGGTCCCCGCGCAATTATCTTGGCGCGCTTCATACCCGTGCTTCGGGCGCTCGTTCCACTGACTGTCGGAATGTCCACCTTTGGCTGGCGTAAATATCTCGTCTACAACGTGGCTGGTGGCATTCTGTGGGTGGGGACACTCATGACTGCCGGGTACTTCTTGGGCTCACTAGTCTGGGTGCAACAACACATTGAGCTCGTCGTAATCAGCTTTGTGGTGTTGTCATCTCTCCCCTTGCCTATCGAAA
>JBEGKV010000134.1:0-6665 GCA_041183925.1 Actinomycetota bacterium | reverse complement strand
TCACCGACGCACGCAACTTTGGTACTGGAAGGAATGACAACGTTGTGGGCCATCAACACATCCACCGTGGTGGCTGAGGTGAGCGTGACCCAGTCGAATTCTCCCGCGGCCAAGGACTTCAGCGCTGCCTCGAGTGCGGGGGCGTCATCGGTTGCCGCAAAGTTAATCATCGGAGCGATGACAGCAGAGGCGCCTTGCGTGCGCAAAGCGGAAGCAACGGAATCACCCCAGGGCCCACCACGTGGCACAAGCAACGGAATCACCCCAGGGCCCACCACGTGGCACAAGCACGCGGTGCCCATAGAGAGGGCGCGTCTCAATCGGAGAGGTAAATGACATCGCCTCTATTGTCACCGACTGTTTGTCTAGACAACAAACTGAAAAGTGCCGAATCGGCCCATTAATGGCCGACTGTAATCAAATGGTTACCGACGGCCAGAGCGGAAGACACCCACGAGGATGACCCCGGCCAGCGCAACGGCGCCCACGCCAATGCCCACAAGTAGAAGAGGCTGCTCCTGCTTCATCACCTGGAAGCGAGCCTGCAAGCGTTCTTTTGCCTTACCGACCTGCTTGGGAATATCTGCCTTGTCCTCGAGTTGGTCGAGTGTAGAAGAAAGCTTGGCGCGAGTCTCAAGGAGGTGTTCCTGAAGCTGTGCGTTATTCAAAGTAGAGACATAGGAAGGCTCAGCGAAGAAATCATCCTCACTCACTTTTTTCAGTCTGGACGGATTAGAACTCATCTTCATCCCCTGCGAATGCGCGGGCATCTGCCACCACGCTGTCGAACGTTTCTGTGGGAAGCGGAGGGCTTGACTTCTTGAAGAGAGCGACGGCCGCACCCACGAGCACCACGATGATCACGATGAGCGCACCAGAGACAATGAGTGCTGCTGCCCACGTGGGAACAACCAGTGCCAGTGCATAAATTGCTGCGAGCAACAGGGTGAAGGTGAGGAAGGTCACCAACACGAGCGCGATGATCAGCAATAGTGCACCCATGCCGAGGTTCTTCAGCTTGCGGGCCATTTCGCGTTTGAACTGCTCGAACTCAGCTCGCAGCAATTCCATCAGGATGCCGGGAAGGTCGCGCAGCAACGCAAAGAGGGAACGCTCAGCGTTCTCCTTTTCAGGCTTGCCAGCGGTGTTCGACATGACTACTTCGCAGCAGGCTGAGCTGAAGGTTCGGTGGTGGACTGAGCTGCAGGTTTCTTTGCAGGCGCCTTCTGAGCCGGAGCCTTCTTGACCGGCTTCTCACCGGTGACCTGGTGAATCACACGCTTAGCTGCGGTGAGTGCTTCCTCAGCGACGTCACCCACAGCGTCCTGCGCTTGCTTAACCGACCACTGAACGGGTTCGGATTCCCAGATGTTCTGCGCAGCAGACTTAATCTGCTCGTAGCGCTTGCGTCCGGCACGGGTGCCGAAGACGTAGCCGATGGCTAGATTGCCCCTCATGGTTTCTTCCGTTCAATATGTCAAAAATCGCATATGTTGCTTCTCTAGCCTAGCCCTCGAAGCTGAGAGTCCCAACGGGAGGTTTCTCTGGGTCGCTAAAAAGCAGTCGCCTCAGATGTAACGCGACCAGCTGAGAGGCAGGAATGGCGCGCTCTAAGCCCGGGGTTTCGGAGGATAAACCAACCTCGCCAACCACCTCGGGGTCAATGCCTTCGGGAAGATCCACGTCTCCGAAATCAGCCAAAACGATTCTCGCCTTGGAATATCCCGCGGCCAACTTCTTTGTAGGGTCGCTCACACGGGTGACAGTGCCCGAGAAGTATTCGAGTCGAGCGAGTGCAGCTGCTGTGATTTCTTCCAGACCACCGGGAACCACAACCGTCTGCACGCTGCGGGCATCGGCCACCATCAACTCCACCACACCGTTACTCAACGAGCCGCCACGCGTCATACCTTGAACCAGACCCGGCGCCACGGCATCAACATTGAGTTCATCTGCGGGCAGACCATAACGTTCGAGTGTCACAGGGTTCACCAGCTTCTCAAGTGCGGCAACCCCCATGCGCGTGCGGACCAGTTTGCCCAGGTTCGTTTCGTTTCCGATTGTCAGCACCGGCTTGATGCGGTCACGATATACGCGCCAAGCTCCGCGCCAGCCCAGTGCCTCACGCACCCGATGAGAGAAGGGGTTCGCTGGGATGCCGCAGATCTCTGCTTCACCCTCTGCCGGTATGACGACATCGAAAGGAACGCCCAAATCGGTTAATGCGGCTGCAACGATGCCGCCACGATGGGAAAAACGCGCAGGCCCAGCAAGCACAGCGTCTTGGGGAATCCACAGATCAACCTTGAGGCCAATACGGGCACTCTCAATTCCCGCGATAAACGCGGACAGGTCACTGCCAATCACCAACACATCTGTGCGGGGGGTAGCCGCTTTCCGTGCTGCCATGGTGGGAAGCCGTCAGGCTTTAGGCGCCCTTGAGTGCCAGGGCGAGATACATGTGCAGGTCCTCGATGAGGATACGTTCCTGCGCCATGGTGTCGCGGTGGCGAACAGTGACGGCCTTATCTTCGAGGGTTTCGAAGTCCACGGTGATACAGAAAGGTGTTCCGATTTCATCCTGACGACGGTAACGACGACCGATGGCACCCGAGTCATCGAAGTCAATGTTCCACGACAGACGGAGTTCAGCAGCGAGCTCCTTCGCCATGGGCGAGAGTTGTTCATTGCGCGAGAGAGGAAGCACAGCAGCCTTGATGGGTGCTAGACGAGGGTCGAGCTTCAGCACGGTGCGCTTATCGGTGCCGCCCTTGGCGTTGGCAACTTCTTCTTCCACATAGGCATCCACAAGGAACGCCATGAGAGAACGGGTCAGGCCAGCTGCCGGCTCGATGACGTAGGGAGTCCAGCGTTCGTTCTTGTTCTGATCGAAGTAGGAGAGGTCCTTGCCCGAGTGCTCGGAGTGAGTCTTGAGGTCAAAGTCGGTGCGGTTGGCAATACCTTCGAGCTCACCGAACTCACCGCTTTGGAAACCAAAGCGGTATTCAATGTCGACGGTGCGCTTGGAGTAGTGCGAGAGCTTCTCTTTGGCGTGCTCGTAGAGACGCAGATTCTCTGGATCAATACCCAGGTCGACATACCAGTTGAAGCGCTGGTCAATCCAGTACTGGTGCCACTCTTCATCCGTGCCGGGCTCGACGAAGAATTCCATCTCCATCTGCTCAAATTCACGGGTGCGGAAGATGAAGTTTCCGGGAGTGATTTCGTTACGGAAGCTCTTGCCAATCTGGCCAATTCCAAAGGGAGGCTTCATGCGTGCTGCCTGCAGCACGTTGGCGAAGTTCACAAAGATGCCTTGAGCGGTTTCGGGGCGCAGGTAGTGCATTCCTGCTTCTTCCGCCACGGGGCCGAGGTATGTCTTGAGCAGACCAGAGAAAGGCTTCGGTTCTGTCCATGCACCACGAACACCACAGTCCGGGCAAGGCACTTCGGCCAAGCCACCTTCAGGTGCACGGCCCTTGCGCTCTTCAAAAGCTTCAATGAGGTGATCCTCACGGTGACGCTTGTGGCAGCTGGTGCACTCGACGAGTGGGTCGGTGCACTCGACGAGTGGGTCTGAGAAGACCTCGACGTGACCGGATGCTTCCCACACCTTGCGGGGGAGGATGACGGACGAGTCCAGTCCCACAACATCCTCACGGCGCTGAACCATGAAGTTCCACCACTGCTTCTTAATGTTCTCTTTCAGTGCAACACCCAAGGGGCCGTAATCCCATGCCGAACGAGATCCGCCATAGATTTCACCGGCTTGGAAAACAAAGCCGCGGTGCTGGGCGAGGGCGATTACTGAGTCGAGACGAGTGGTGGGGGCCATAACGAGCAATTCTACTTAAGTGGACTACCAGATGCTGACGCGCTTGTCAGCGTCAAGCCAGTGTTCATCTGCGGGCTGCACATCAAACGCATCATAGAACGCGTCGATGTTACGGATGATTTGGTTGCACCGGAATTCATTGGGTGAGTGAGGGTCAATCGCGAGGAGGCGAATCACCTCTTCATCGCGCCCCTTTTGCTGCCAGGACTGCGCCCAGCTCAAGAAGAACCGCTGCGCACCGGTCAACCCATCAATCACGGGAGGCTCCTGGCCGTTCAGAGAAATGAGGTACGCCTTCCAGGCGATAGCCAGGCCGCCGAGGTCGCCAATGTTTTCACCAATGGTGAGTTCACCGTTGACGAAGTGGCCGGGCACCTGCTTGGGGGAGAGTTCGTTGTATTGGTCAATGAGAGACTTTGTGCGCTTCTCAAATGCTGCGCGATCGGCGTCCGTCCACCAATCGGTGAGCAGGCCATCGCCATCAAAGCGTGAACCTTGGTCATCAAAGCCGTGGCCAATCTCGTGGCCAATGACGGCTCCGATGGAGCCATAGTTGGCCGCATCGTCCCAGTCGGGGTGGAAGAAGGGGGGCTGCAGGATGGCCGCAGGGAACACAATCTCGTTAAAGCCCGGGTTGTAATAGGCATTGACGGTCTGCGGGGTCATAAACCACTCATCACGGTCAATGGGCTTGCCGATTTTGCCCAGTTCGCGAGCGAACTCGAACTCGGCAACGCGGCGCATGTTGCCTGCGAGGTCTGTAGGGCTCACGACGAGAGAGGAATAGTCCCGCCACTTCACGGGGTAACCCACCTTGGGGGTGAACTTATCTAGCTTCTGGAGGGCACGGCCACGCGTTTCCGCACTCATCCATTCAAGGTTGGTAATGGATTCGCGGTAAGCCTCGATGAGGTTCGCAACAAGGACGTCCATCTCTGCCTTGGCGTTTTCGGGGAAGTGACGTTCAACATAGACGCGGCCGACAGCTTCACCCATCGAGCCTTCAACCAGGGAAACTCCCCGCTTCCAGCGTTCGCGCTGCTCGGGGGTCCCGGTCAAGGTGCGGCCATAGAAGTCGAAGTTCTCTGCAACAAAAGCAGCCGGTAAGAATGGTGCTGCCGAGTGAATGACGTTCCAGCTCAGCCAGTCACGCCAAGCATCGAGGTGCTCCTGCGTCAGCAGCGCACCGAGGCCTTCGAGGAAGCTAGGTTCACGCACCACCACAGTGTCAAACGCTCCCGCTGGTGCTTCGAGGGCGGTCAACCACAGATCGAGATCTGCCACGTGCTCGTCGGGGTCAGAACCGGTCACCGCCTCAAGGTCGATGCTTGATTTTGCACCGGCCGCGACCAAGGCACACACTTCAAACCACGTCATAGGGTTGTAGGTGGCGACGGAATCGCGGGTGCGCACGTTGTCCCAGTGCGCTGCGGCGAGCGCCGTCTCGAGATCAAACACGCGCTGTGCTCGCACTGCAGCGTTGTCGAGTCCTGCGGTCGTGGGCAGAAGTTCTTCGGTCAGCTCAAACATCCGCTGAATGTGGCCCACGTATGCTTCGCGTGCCGAGGCGAACTTCTCATCGCGGTAGTAGCTCTCATCGGGCAGGCTCAGGCCACCCTGTTCAGCAAAGACAAGGTAGCGCTCAGGGTTGCCGGGGTCATTGTCGACAAAGATGTTGACGAATCCGCCCACACCATGGCGTTCGAGTCGAGCGACAGTATCAAGCAGTTGTGAAATGGTGGAGACATTTCCGGCCACGGCCAGCTGCGACTCGATCGGGGCAACGCCCAGGGATTCGATCAGCTCGGTGTCCATGAAGCTTGTATAGAGGTCGCCGACGGTGCGCTGCTGCGATCCTTCAGCGGCTTGCTGACCTTCGACAATAATGTCGCGGACAGCCTTCTCTGCCTCCTCGGCAAGGATGTGGAAAGACCCATACCGAGCTTTATCCGACGGGATGGGTGTGCGTGCTTCCCACTTCCCGTTGACGTGACGGTAGAGGTCGTCTTGGGGACGAACCTTCTCGTCGAGTTCGGTGATGTCGATTCCAGAGAGGGCACTGTCATTGCTCATGCCACCAGCCTAGAAGTCACAGGACTTTCTCACGTGCGTGTTCGCTGAGAGGTAGCCTGAGATTATGGTTTTTCCTCACCTTCCAGATGCTCTGTCCCTCACGGGAAAAACCGCTCTCGTGACTGGTGCTGGAAGTGCCACGGGGATTGGCTATGCCTCAGCACAGGCCCTGGGTCAGCTGGGAGCCCGGGTACTGATCACCGGGACAACAGACAGAATTCACGACCGAGTGCGAGAACTCGAGGCAGAAGGCATTGATGCCCTCGGGATTGTGTGTCGTTTAGATTCAGAAGCTGGCGCTGCTGAATTGTCGAAAGCACTGGCTGATGTTTCTGCCCAGCCCACCATCCTGGTGAACAACGCCGGCATGGTCACTGTCTCGGACACCGAGATCGCCCAGGGTGGCATCGAGATGAGCACTGCCGAGTGGAATACTGCGCTGGCCATCAACCTCACCACGGCCTTTCATGCCACTCAGACGGTCATTCCCTTCATGCGCTCTGCACGCTGGGGTCGTGTGATTAACATCACGAGCGTCTCTGGTTCCGCCATGGCCACCCGAGGAGACCTGGGATATGCCGCAGCAAAGGCGGGAATGGTGGGTCTCACCCGTGGACTCGCCGTGGACGAAGCAGAACACGGAATTACAGCCAATGCCGTGGCACCTGGTTGGATCGCCACCGGATCACAGCTGGAATCTGAGGCGGCCGAAGGCCTCCTCGTTCCAGTCGGACGAAGTGGCACAGCTACCGAGGTT
>JBEGKV010000133.1:0-5387 GCA_041183925.1 Actinomycetota bacterium | reverse complement strand
CCTCCGGAATTGTGTTCTGTAACCAAGAAGTTCCCAGTGCAGGTGAAGCATTTGGTATCACCGGTTACCCCTCATTCAATGCACCTGAGCAGTTTGCTCGAGACCTCAGCAGCTTCGGCTGCAATGCCATCAATACGGCCACCAACCATTCCAACGACAAAGGCCAGGGTGGTATTGATGGCACCCGCGCGGTGTGGGACAGCATCTCACCCCTGTTAATCAGCGGTGCCAACCGCAGCCCCGAAGAGCAAAACACGGTCTCTTTCACGGAGGTCAATGGCATCCGCTTCGCTTTGGTCTCTTTTGCGGAATATTCCAACAGCACATTGAGCAATGACTACAGCGTCAACTTCTACGGCAACGATGGCCTTGTCCAGAACCTCATGACCCAGGCGCGCGCGGGGGCTGATGTCGTGTTGGTCTCCATGCACTGGGGAACGGAATATTCCAACGGAGTAAATAGCAACCAGCAAGCCGCCGCAGCGCGGGTTGCTGAGCTTGGTGCTGACGTCATCATCGGCACAGGACCCCACGTGTTAGAGCCGGTCGAATGGATTCCTGGCGCCAACGGTAAGCAGACACTGGTGTGGTACTCGATTGGAAACCTGCTGTCTACGCAGCTGGAGATTCCTCAACTCATCGGTGGTGTTGCCCAGTTCGATGCGGTCAAGAAGCTAGATGGCACGATTGCCATTGAAGCACCCCGTTTCACCCCGACGTATATGCATTGGGAGTGGACACCAGAACAGGCCGCCGCCGGAGATCTTCTTGCACGCCACAACTTGCACGTCTATCCGCTCAGCGCAGCAGCGGATGCCTTGAGCCGCTCACTGTTTAACACCAGCGTGGACGAGCAATACTCCTACGTCCGCACTGTGCTGGGGCCCGTAGCCACCGTGGAGTAGCGAGGGTTAGCTCGCCACCTCGGACAGGTGTGACGTGGATTCGTCATACGCAGCACGACTGCTCAGAATCACGTCTTTGTGCTCAAGTGCCCAGGTGGCCACCGCGAGCGCGGGCTCGCGCAGGGTACGACCCAGGTCAGTCAATGTGTATTCCACCCACGGTGGAACATCAGGGTGAACCACGCGTTCAATCAGGCCATCGCGCTCGAGCTGACGCAGTGTCACGGTGAGCATACGACGAGAAATACCCGGAGTCGCTTCAAGAAGTTCGGTATACCGACCAGCTTTCTTGCCTAGATTCCCCATGACCAGCAGGCTCCACTTGTCACCAATGCGACTGAGGATGGAATAGAAAAGTTCCTTCTCTTCTCCGGCACAGAGTGCTCGGATTGCTTCGCGTTGATCGTGTGCCATGAGCCCCTCCTCGTGTTGTCGCGTGTGGTCTGTGAGTTTTACTGTAGCGGTTCCTGGTTACTCTTGCGTACTCGAGTTACTTTTAGTTACTGCTAAGGTTGTGCCTATGTCTTCCAAGCCTTCCGCAGTAGCCGAAGCGATCATGTCCAAGCGGGAAATCCTGCTCGTCATGGTCGGTTTGATGGCCGGTATGTTCCTCTCTGCCCTCGACCAGACCGTCGTGAGCACCTCCATGCGCACCATCGCCGATGACCTCGACGGGATGTCCCTGCAGGCTTGGGTCACCACCGCCTACATGATCATGTCGACCATCTCGACCCCGCTGTATGGCAAGCTCAGCGACATTTTTGGTCGTCGCCCCTTGTTCATCATCGCCATCTCCGTCTTTGTGATCGGCTCCTTGCTTGCCGGTACTGCACACACGATGTACGAACTTGCCGGCTACCGCGCCATCCAGGGCCTGGGTGCCGGTGGTTTGATGGCGTTGCCACTGGCCATCATGGGTGACATGCTCGCTCCCCGTGAACGCGCCAAGTACCAGGGCTTCTTCCTCGCCGTCTTTGGAGTCTCCTCCGTTATTGGTCCCCTCATCGGTGGCGTGCTTTCTGGCACCCCCGAAATCCTGGGTATCACCGGATGGCGTTGGGTGTTCCTCATCAACGTGCCTATCGGAATCGTGGCACTGGCCATCGTGCTCAAGTCACTGCACTTGCCTAAAACTCACCGCAGAGTCCGCATCGACTGGTGGGGTGCCGCCACGGTCATCACGGCCACCGTCCCTCTCCTTGTTGTTGCGGAACAGGGTCGCGAGTGGGGTTGGCTCTCGCCAGCATCCATCTCCTGCTACCTCATTGGTGTGCTTTCCGCTGTTGCTTTCGTCATGATCGAACGCTCCATGGGTGACGACGCTCTCATCCCGATGAAGATGTTCAAGTCACAGACCTTCTCCTCTCTATCTCCAACTGGTCAAGGGTGCCACTCCCACCGAGAGCGGCCTGCTCATGCTGCCCATGATCTTGGGGCTCATGATTGCCAGCATCGTCAGTGGTCAAGTCATGGCAAAGACCGGAAGTTACAAGTGGTTCCCCCGGTTAGGAACCGCGTTCATGATCCTGGGCTTCTTCCTGTTCACCCGCTTGAGCTGGGACAGCCCGTTGTGGTTTGTCATGGTCGGAATGTTCTTTATGGGCGCTGGTCTTGGTCAGCTCATGCAGACTCTCACCGTGGCGAGCCAGAACTCGGTCGGGCCTCGTGACATTGGTGTGGCGACCAGCTCCTCCACCTTCTTCCGCACCATGGGTGGAACTGCCGGAACGGCCATTCTTTTCTCGGTCCTGTTCAACACCATCCCCGAAGCATTGAAGACCGCCTTTGCCACGCCCTCCATCACGGTCGGCGTTGCCAAAGCATTGGCTGATCCTGCCATTACGTCTGACCCCGCTAACGCTGCCATCATCGACGTCTACAAGAACCCTGCCGCTGTCGGCACCGCTCTGGATGGGGACACCTCGTTCCTGGTTGGTGCGAACGAAGCTTTGGCAAAGCCTTTCTTGGTCGGTTTTGCTGATGCCACCGTCACCATCTATTGGATCGGTCTCGGCGTTGTTATCGTCGCGTTCATCCTGAGCTGGTTCCTCAAGGCCACCCCCCTTCGCCAGAAGTCAGCCATGCAGGAAGCGGCTGACGAGGACGCCTCCTTGCTGGCTGAACGCGCTGCAGACATGATGGGCTCCATGGTCGAGCCCGGCACTGCAACCGGACAGATTGCGCTCGCTCAGGCCGAAGAGCGTGAAGCTGCCCGTGAAGCACACAAGCGTAAAGCTCAGCAGAAAGCCGCGCAGAAGGCTGGCTCGTAGAGCAGCTGCTCGTGATCATTGTGCCCTGGGAAACCAGGGCACAATGCGTTAAATAAGCTTCTGTGTCTGCGCAATAACCGAAGGTGAAACCGGAGTTCCGTCAGGAGTCATCGCCGAGGCCACGGGCTCTCCGGCCACCGTGCGCAAGGGCAGGATTCCTGCCCAGATCGCACGGTCATCCCCGTCGTCCTCGAACTCATCCACGGGCTTGTCACTGATTTTCACACTCACCACATCCAGCGGAACGCGCAGCACCATCGTGGCGGCCAGCTCCTTCTTGGTGGTCTCCCGCACTTCTTCCCAGCGGCCGGGCATCATGTGGTTTGTCAAAATACCCAGAGCTGTGAGCTTGTCTTCGCCTTCAACCAGAGTTGCACTGCCCTGGATAACCGCCGAGCGATAGTGCATAGAGCTCTCGAATGCCGATCGGGCATAGACCAGTCCATCGAGAAGGGTGACGGCAATGGTGAGAGGTCGTCCGTCAGCGATTTCACGAAACAGCCCTGAACCCGTGGAACCATGAATGAGAAGCGTGTCTCCGTCACGGCCAATACCCACCGGCAGCACCAGTGGCTTACCGTCACGCACAATCGCCACGTGTCCAACGATGGACTCATCGAGGAGAGAGTTCAACGCTGCACGGTCAAAAACCTGCTTCTCCGGGAGGCGCTTCACTCGTGTTTCTTCGGTGCGGGGAAGTTCCTCATTACTCAAAGCTGACAGCTCCTTCGAACGGTGCAAAGCGTTTGCGCATCACCGCAAGCGCTTCAGGGTTTTGGTCAATCAGAATAAAGTTTCGGCCTAGTGCTGCAGCTACTGCACCGGTCGTTCCACTGCCGGCGAAGAAATCAATCACAGTGTCGCCCTCGCGGCTGGAAGCCTGAATGATGCGACGCAGAATGCCTTCTGGCTTCTGGGTCGGATATCCCGTCTTTTCTTTGCCGGTGGGAGAGACAATGGTGTGCCACCAGACATCGGTCGGGAGTTTGCCTTTGGCGGCCTTCTCCGGAGTGACCAAACCCGGAGCCATATAGGGCTCACGGTCTACTTCTTCGGAGTTGAAGTAGTAGTTCTTGGGGTTCTTGACATACACCAGGATGGTGTCGTGTTTGGCAGGCCAGCGACCTTTCGCCTTGGCGCCGTAGTCATAGGCCCAGATGAGTTCATTGATAAACGACTCCCGGCCAAACAGTGCATCGAGCATGACCTTGGCATAGTGGGCCTCGCGGTAGTCGAGGTGAAGATAGAGGGTTCCTTCATCAGTGAGCAGGCGCCAGGCTTCACGCAGGCGCGGCTCAAGAAAAGCCCAGTAGTCATCGAAGCGATCGTCATAACTCATGAGGTCACTGCGTGTGCGCTCATAGCTCTTGCCTTTGAAGCCGGCGAGGCCCTTGGTGGAATCATCGGCAGCGAGGACCGAGGTGACTTTGCTGCGGCTTTGCTCACGCCCCGTGTTGAACGGCGGATCGATATAGATCAGGGTGGCCGAGGCGTCCGGCAGGGTCGCCAATACCTCGAGGTTATTTCCCTCGATCACGCGGCCACTGACTGAACTCATTCGCCCATTCTCGCAGTTATCGTCCTAGGCTCGTTCTATGAGCATTGAAGTGGTGCACCAACCCGGCAGTAATCAGTACGTGATTCTGGACGGCGAAGAAGAAATTGGGGCTGCTCATTACGTTTCCCGCGACAACGACATCATGATTACCGGCACCTACATCTCCACCGCGAGGCGTGGTGAAGGGCTGGGCAACATCTTGGTTCGTCGCTCCATCGATGACATCATTGCCACCACGAACAAGAAGGTCACCTCGGGCTGCTGGTTTGTCACGCAATGGTTGGAGTTACACCCCAACTATGTTGATGAGGCACGTTCGGGCGGTATTGATGCCGAGCTGGGCAACACCTGTCGGATTATTTAGTCGGCAACCCGTTCAGAAATCCACGAAATCAGGTCATCGATGACCTGTTCTTTGTTGGTCTCGTTGAAGATTTCGTGACGAGCTTCGGGATAGATTCCCACCGTGACATCTGACTGTCCCGCGCGCTCGATATAGCTTTCAGCGAGCTTGATATTGCTGGGTTTGCCGCCCAGAGGATCGTCTTCTCCCACGATGAGCAGGATCGGAACCTGTGCCATGTGTGGGGAAGGCTTGCCGAACAGGCGCAAGCCATCGGCCAGACCATAAAGCTTGAGCGTGTCCGCTTCAAA
>JBEGKV010000132.1:0-3146 GCA_041183925.1 Actinomycetota bacterium | reverse complement strand
GATCCCGAGATGGCTGTGGCCTTGACCCAGCGGGTTCGAAACTCTGGCGTTGACCTTCGACTAGGACGAACAGTTACAAGTTTTACCCGAAATTCAGTAACCCTAGACAACGGCGATCTCCTCGAAGCCGATGTGATCTTCTCTGCCATGGGCGTTCAACCCGAAATCTCTCTTGCTGTCGACGCGGGGCTCACTATTGGGTCCAATGGTGGAATCTGGGTTGATGATCATCAGCGCACGAGTGACCCATCAATATTTGCTGTGGGCGATGCTGCCGAAAAGATTGACGCCATTAGTGGTGATGAAAGACTTGCGACTCTTGCCGGGTTGGCCAACCGTCACGGTCACTCAGTAGCGAATGCAATTGTGGGTGCTACGACCATCCCCGCAACACCTGCCCTGGGAACATCCATTTTGAGCTTTGATGGCATGGTTGCAGCCAATGTGGGTTGGAGCGAAAAGGCCCTGCGTGCGGCAGGGCGCTCTGTACGGATCATTCACACACATCCTTCTGACCATGCTGCTTACTATCCGGGTGCTCAAACGATGCGTCTCAAACTCTTAGTCGATCCGGAAACGGATCTCATTTTAGGTGCACAAGGTGTGGGGGGTAACGGCGTTGATAAGCGTATTGACGTGATTGCTACCGCCATGTTTGCCGGGATCACAGCGAGTAATCTTGCCCAGCTTGAACTTGCCTACGACCCTCAACACGGATCCGCCAAAGATCCCATCAACATGCTCGGATACGTCAATCGAAATATTGCTGAAGACCTCACCTCCGTCGTTGAATGGCATGAAGTAGAGGCTCTCCGTGCAGCAGGGGCAGTGCTGGTTGATGTGCGCACAGAGGGGGAGCACAAATATGGCCACATCCCCGACAGTCTCAATTTCCCGCTGGATACCCTTCGAGAGCACATTGCTGAACTCAGAGGAAAAATCATCATTGTGTATTGCCAGGTGGGTCAACGCGGTCACACGTCGGCGCGACTGTTAGCTCAAGAAGGAATTCAGGTATCTAATCTCAACGGTGGATATCTGACATACAAAGCCGGTTTGGCTTCGAAGGAGATGAAGTAATGCCTGACATCACAGCTGCAGAACACAAAGCTATTGTGAACCGTCTCAAACGTGCCCAAGGTCAGCTAGCCGCAGTGATCACTGCGGTAGAAGCAGGCGGAGACTGCCGGACCGTTGTAACTCAGCTCTCCGCTGTCTCTGGCGCACTCGACAAGGCAGGTTTTGCCATCATTGCCAAAGCAATGCAGGAATGCATGTCGACAGATTCTAAGCAGGACGCCAACGCGCCTACGGTTGCAGAGCTAGAAAAGCTTTTCTTGTCACTTGCCTAGCTAAACTCGCAAGAGTGGGCACAAGACAACGACGCATCCTTCGCTGGATCGGCGTCCTGTCTGCAGTCGTCTTACTCATCGTAGGGATAGGTCTGCTCAATGTTCCTCGTGTGGAACCGATTCGCTTCGGTAACCCCGATGACTACATTCAGATGTCAGATCCGGTCGTGTTCGAACCTTGGGGATCCCACCCTGTTGACTTTTATGTCACAGAAACACTCTCAGTGATGTCAGTGGAAGACAAAATCAGGTCCCTATTGATTTTGAATTACCCTGGCACAGATATTGCAACGCTTCAGGACTATCTTGCTCGATACCGTCCGGGTGGTTTTATTCTCATGGGGAGCAATATTCCCAGTACTCCAGAAGAACTCTCGGCTCTCACACGATCGATTGGTGGATCAGTAGAACTCCCACTCTTCATCGGGATTGATGAGGAAGGTGGAGAGGTCAAACGCCTTCCCTATGATGACTTCGCGGGTGCTGATTCACTCCGCAGTGAGCCGGTCGCATCCACGGCAGCAGCTTTCGAGGGAAGGGCCTCGCTACTCGAACAAGTTGGGGCAAACCTCAACTTCGGAATAGTTGCAGATGTTTCTGCCGACCCTGAATCTTTCATTTATGGTCGTTCGTTTGGGGGAGATGGAGTCAGTGCGGGAGAGCGGGTTGCGGAAGCAGTCAAGGCAGAAGACGGGCATGTGCTTTCAACGCTCAAACACTTCCCGGGCCACGGCAGTGCGCCCGGAGACTCCCACGTGGGGGTCCCCACCTCGCCACTTGCTTATGATCAGTGGCTCACCTCAGATGCCATACCGTTTCAAGCTGGAATAAGCGCAGGAGCGGAGATGGTGATGTTTGGCCACCTCGCGTTTCCTGCCATCGATCCTCTGCCTTCCTCCCTCTCACCTGCGTGGCACACCATTCTGAGACAACAGCTCGGATACACCGGCATCATCATTACCGATGACATGACAATGCTGGAGCACTCCGCCCTCCCCGAATACTCTGACCCCGTCACTAACGCTGTTCTGGCCTTGGCCGCAGGAAACGACATCCTGCTCTACGTTCCGTCAGTGAGTTTTGACCCAGAAAGTGTGATCGCAGGTGTTGCCTCAGCAGTGAGATCTGGACGGATTTCTGAAAGCCAGATTGATCAATCTGTCTCACGAGTCCTTACGCAACGCAGATTGCTCTATCCCGAAGCAGAAAGTTGGATACCGCCTTGTGATGAACGTTGTTTTGTCTGGGGCTATGTCGGGGGAGATTCAGTTCGGGGTTAGTCTTCGAAACCTACTGTGATTTCATCGCGGATACGACGCAAATTTTCCATCAAGAAACCAATGAGAACCCAGTTCAACCCTGAAGGTGGACTCAGACGAATAGGTTCGGTCAATGCGGGGAGTTCTTGTGTATCAGGATGTGATTGGTTTGTAGCTGGAAGGCCGGCGTCTCGCACCAGAAGGCGGAGATCATGCCCTGAGCGCACAAGTTCTTCCGCAATTTGCGCGATACCGGGCTCCGCGATGACGGAATCGTCATAGTGATCACGAACACCGTGAGCGACGCCAATTACACGGGTGACGATGATTGAAAGTTGTTGCAGTAGTGCTGCTTCTTTAGCTAACTCATCTGCATGTTTTCCTTTGAAAACATTGAATCGTAAGCCTTCTTGAGCATTGCGCAGGGTAGCTTGTGCCCGATTGAGTTGTGAACGTAAGTCACGGGCTCGGACATAAATGTCTTGGATCACTTCATGGCTGGTGGAACGCCTCAGAACACTTCCGACATCTTCTA
>JBEGKV010000131.1:0-3188 GCA_041183925.1 Actinomycetota bacterium | reverse complement strand
ATCGTGGACATATTTCCACGTTAGAGAGCAAAGAGATTATCTGCATGTTGCGCCGTCATAGGAGGTAACCCAACCAATCACGCCTGCGTGAGGAGAATTTGTGTTACGTCACAAACCAGAAATTCCAATTGTGACGTAACAATTCTCTTCAAAGTTTGTTTCTTATTTCAGCCCTGCTACTTTCATCTCATCGTGATTACTTCTCGTCTCTGTTGTTGTTGTCGCTAGTTCCTCTTCTGAACTAGCTCCTCAGCGTGCCTCTGAGCGCACGCACCCCTCACAACAACATCGAGATGATTCTGCACACCTGCAGAACTCTCCTATTCGTATAGGAATCCACAATGAAGTACGCACACTCTGTCACAGACGCCATCGGCAACACCCCGCTCATCAAGCTCAACCGAGTGACTGCAGGCATCAAGGCCACGGTCCTTGTCAAAGTAGAGTTCACAAACCCGGGCGGTTCAGCTAAGGACCGTATCGCTGAAAAAATCATCGATGCCGCTGAACGCGAAGGAAAACTCAAGCCAGGCGGAACGATCGTCGAAGCAACTTCGGGTAATACTGGTGTTGGTTTAGCTCTCTTTGCTCAGCAGCGCGGATACAAAACCATCTTCGTGGTTCCCGACAAAGTCTCCATGGACAAGCAAAAAACCATGCGCGCCTATGGCGCAGAAGTCATCGCGACACCCACGAATGTGGAGCCTAACGATCCACGTTCCTACTACTCAGTGAGCGACCGTCTGGTTGCCGAAATTCCTGGTGCATTCAAGCCCAACCAATATGACAACCCCAACGGCCCTGCCAGTCATTACGCCACAACTGGGCCTGAGATTTGGCGGGACACCGACGGTGCTGTGACGCACTTTGTGGCCGGTATTGGCACTGGTGGCACCATTACGGGTACCGGGAGATACCTCAAGGAAGCCTCCGCGGGTGGTGTCACCGTAATTGGTGCAGATCCACAAGGATCTATCTACTCAGGTGGCCCCATTCACGGTTACAACGTCGAAGGCGTAGGTGAAGACTTCTGGCCTCAAGCTTTCGATCCCAAGATCCCCGATGACGTAGTAATGGTCACCGACGCAGAATCCTTTGCCATGACCAGAAGACTCGCTCGTGAAGAGGGGCTACTCGTCGGCGGCTCGTCTGGGATGGCTGTCGTTGCTGGACTTCGCGCAGCTCGTGATCTTCCCGAAAGCGCAGTAGTTGTCATTCTTCTACCCGACTCTGGTCGTGGATACCTCGGCAAAGTCTTCAATGACGACTGGATGCGCGAGAAAGGCTACGACGTCACAGAATCAGACGAACAGCTCGAACTCCGCGCACGCATTGCCGCCATTACCGAATCTCTCCCCGTTTAATCCTCACGAAAAGGACCACAATGTCAGGCTTTAATACCCGTGCCGTGCACGCAGGTCAGCACCCCGATGAACTCACCGGCGCTGTTATTCCTCCCATCCACCTCTCCTCCACATTCGCTCAAGATGGCGTGGGGAATCTCCGCGCAGGATACGAGTACTCCCGCAGCGGTAATCCAACTAGAGATAACCTGCAGGAAAGTCTGGCTGCATTAGAGGGTGGGCACCGAGCTTTCTCTTTTTCTAGCGGCCTGGCCGCCGAAGATGTCCTCATCCGAACTGTGTTGCGACCCGGCGACCATATTGTGTTGGGTAATGACGCATACGGGGGCACCTATCGACTGATCAATGGTGTCTTCGGGGACTGGAACATTGGTCACACCGCTACCGATCTTGGAAATCTCGCTGAAGCACGGAACATCATTCAACAAACCAGACCCAAGATTGTCTGGGTCGAAACGCCTTCGAATCCCCTGCTCAAGATTGTAGATATCGCTGGCTTGGCAGAGATTGCTCACGACGCAGGCGCCCTCTTGGTCGTGGATAACACGTTCGCAACGCCAGCACTCCAACAACCTCTCAGCTTGGGCGCAGATGTGGTGGTGCACTCCACGACTAAATACATTGGTGGTCACAGTGACGTGGTCGGCGGAGCTCTCATCGTCAAAGACAACACCTGGGCTGACAAGATTGCCTATCTCCACAACGCTGCAGGTGCTGTCTCTGGTCCTTTCGATGCCTACCTCACCAGCCGGGGTATTAAAACTCTAGGAATTCGCATGGATCGGCACTCGGCAAATGCCCACACGATTGCAGAAGCACTTCTTGCCCACCCTGCCATTGAAGCTGTGTACTACCCCGGTCTTCCTAGCCACCCCGGATATGACATTGCAATCAAGCAAATGAGTCAATTTGGAGGGATGGTCTCTGTACGAGTGAAGGGTGGCCAGAAAGCTGCACTGGAATTCGTGGCCGCAACCAAACTGTTTACCCTCGCTGAATCATTGGGCGGCGTGGAGTCTCTCATTGAATATCCGTATTCCATGACTCATGCATCAGTCGCTGGTACAGAACTCGAAGTTCCCGACAACCTCGTTCGCTTGAGTGTCGGGATTGAAGATGTCTCTGATCTCCTTGATGACCTGACCGCCGCTTTAGAAACCCTCTCGTGAAAGGCAAAAGAATGACAACGACAGAATTAACTACTTTGCCCATTCTGGATCTATCCCTGGCTGGGGGAACCGAAGAAGAACGCACTGTATTCCGAAATGAACTTCGGCGCGTCACTCATGAAGTGGGTTTCTTTTACCTGACCGGGCATGGAATTGATCAGGAATTCATCGAGGAATTCCTCACGGTGTCTCGAGAATTCTTTGCCCTCCCGGATGAAAGAAAACTATTACTTGAAAACACCTACAACCCGCATTTCCGTGGATATACCCGAGTGGGCGGTGAGCTCACACAAGGACAGGTTGATTGGCGAGAACAACTAGACATTGGCCCTGAACGTCCCGCACTCGACAGAACGGTATTCACAGAAGACTTTTGGGCACTTCAAGGGCCGAATATGTGGCCAGAAGAGCTTCCTCGACTCAGAGAGCTCTCCGAGCGGTGGATTGCAGAACAATCGACTTTGAGTCAAAAACTCCTCTCTGAATGGGCAGCTTCACTGGGCGCACCCGAAGACTATTTCGCTGAATCTTTTGACGACCTCTCTGCCCCTCTGCTGAAGATTGCGCGCTATCCGGGAATGCCTGGCGGACAGTCACAGCAGGGCGTTGGTGCACACAAAGATCTGGGTGTGCTGACCCTGCTCTATATCGAGGA
>JBEGKV010000130.1:0-3198 GCA_041183925.1 Actinomycetota bacterium | reverse complement strand
ATACAGACTTGGTGGTGGCGCTAACCCCAACGGTGGCGGTGGCGGTGGCGGTGGCTGGAACGGTGGCCAGGGTGGTACCGCAGGTGCTTCTGGTGGTGGTGGTTCAAACTACGCCAGCTCATCCGCAGCCGGGATCAATATTTCTTTCAACACCAACTACCCTGCAGTTGCTAACGGCTATGCGGGTGTGGCCTATGCCTCCTGCCCAGTTCCCTCGGCTATTTCAGCTGTCACGGTAACTCCAAATGGAACGTCCGCTTCGTTGTCTTTCCCCGCTGCAGTCGACAACGGAACGCCGGTAACTGGTTATCAGTACTCGCTTGATGGTGGAACCTCGTGGAATAGCTTGACCACCTCAGGAAGTGCAACGAAGTCTGCAACCATTAGCTCCTTAACGCTGTCCACTGCGTATAGCCTTGAGGTTCGTCCGGTCTATCTGACCGCGAACATTGTGGCCAATGATGTTTCTAACAGTGGCCCTGGCCGCGCAGTCACGTCTTACGTCACGTCCACAACACAAGCGTTCACCACGTTGGCACAGAACGTGGTGATGTCGACACCCCAAGCTCAATCTTCTTCACCTACTTCGTCGTTGGCTCAGACAGGTAGCGCAGTCCACAGCACTCTTTTTGCCTCAGTTATTGCAGCTTGTGTTGCGGGGGTGTCACTTCTTACCTTCCGACGCAGGAAAGAACTGTAAGTACAGATTTCTCAAGCACTCTCTCACAGGAGTCAGTTCTGAGGGTTATGCACAACACTCAGTGTTCTGGGCGATGACATAGCCGCAGTCGCTTTAGCTTTGCGGCTATGTCTTTTGAGTCCTTTGCTCATGTCCCGGTTACTGAGGAACTTCTTCGTCACGTGTGGGACGGGGAAATTGACCTGGGTAAGGGTGGGCACAGGTTTGGGCTTGGCAGAGAAGGAAAGACAGAGTTCCCGGTTGACTGGGATATCTCACGGATTGAAATGGCAATCACTGAAGTACTGAGGCAACCTCAATATCTGGCTCGAAATGGCAACGATATTTTGTTGGGAAAGCAAGTGGGTGACGTCATGGTGATGGTGAAACTTAAGAAGACGTCCACACAGATAAGCGCAGTGACAGCTTTTCCAGATTCCGGCAGGGGTGTCATCAGAAATGAGAGGGGACTTCGGCACCCTATTCCCCTCAACAATTTCGGAAGAAAGGCATAAAATGCTGATTATGGATGAATGCACACTGATAGCTCACGCACTGAGAGACTTTCTGCGCTCTCAGGTAGCAAGTGATGAACTTCTTCCGCTAGACATTTCTATGAATGCCGGGGAGCCTTATTCGGCTCTGTCGAGTGGTTTGGGCATTGCGCAAAGGCTTTCTGTTTCTATTCCTCCGCTATTTATTGAACGAATTCTTGCCCTTCCAGGGTGGAACGATTTTGATCGTGAGGTTCTTGCCGAGCAAATAGGCAGTCTTCCTTCTTGGTTTCGCATAGCGTCGTAGTTTTGCTTGCTTGAACATACAGTGATGGCCTCCACCTAACGGTGGAGGCCATCACTGTAAGTTCTGTGTGACTAGTTCCTGCTGAGTGCCAGCATCTGCAGAATCTGCATGTAGAGCCAGACCACGGTGACCATGATGCTGAAGGCACCGGTCCAGGCGAACTTCGCGGGTGCCTTGTTGTTCACTCCACGCTGGATCATGTCGAAGTCAAGAACCAGCGAGTACGCAGCGAGCAGGATCACGATGGGGCCAATGAGCAGTCCCAAGGGGATACCAAAGATCTCAACACTGTTGAGCCCGAACTGTCCGGTGGTGGCACCGAACATGGACATGATGAGGCTGACCAGGCTGAAGACCACGTAGGCCACGATGCCGATGAGGAAGATCTTGGTGGCGCGAGCCGAAGCACGGATCTTGCCACTGGCAAACAGAGCCAGGGTGACACCGACGACCACGATGGTGGCAATGACGGCCTGGGCCACAATGCCGGACCACTGGGCATCAAAGATGAGCGAGATCGCACCGAGGAGGAAACCCTCGAGCAGGGCGTAGGCCAGGATCAGTGCGGGCACTGGTTCCTTCTTGAAAATGTTGACCATGGCCAGAACGAAGCCACCAATGGCGGCGAAGGTGACAATACCCATACCGAGGGCTGGGTTTGCCGTGGTGATGGTCCAGCCGCCGACAGCACCCAGGATGAGCACGGCGAAAGAGATGAAGGACTTCGCAATAGTTGCTTCGTAGGTCAGCGCCTTTTCGGGGGCACGGTTCGCAGAAGGTGCGTCGTAGAGAGCCTGGAGTTCTGCAGCAGTAGCATCGGGCGAAAACGCCTTGTTGCCGTTGAATGCGGGGTTCTTAACAGCCATGACGGTTGTTTGTCCTTTCGGGAAGTTGAGCGCAGTGAAGCGCTATATCCACGATACCGAGTGTGGGTGGTGTGGTTCCCGAGTATTTGCTGTGTTTTTCCCTGTGCGCAGGAGATCGAACTATTAGGTCTGTCTAATATTCTTTTGAACTGATATTCTGTAGAAGTGATATGGAAACTCCGACTTTCTTCAGAGGTAACGCAGTGGATGAATGGGTTATCAGTAGAAGGACTTGCTGAAGCAGTGATTTCTTTTGATCGTTTGCGGGCGCAGGGCAATTCGTTGCGGATGCCACATTCCAAACCTTTATCTGGCGGGCTTTTCGAACTTCGATTCAGTTGCGAGAACAAGGCAACACGAGTGACATATATCTATGACGTTGAAAAACAGATCATCACGTTGACACAATTTTCGAAACAAAAGAACAACGAACAAAAAGAAGTATTGAGGGCGAGAAAAGCTCAGAAGCTTTTCCGCCTCCAACAGGAAGGGGAGTAAGGCAATGATTGACACGACAGAGACCTTTGACTACGAAGATGTAAAGAATGACCTACTAGGAAATCTCGATCCGGTTGAACAAAGCCGTTATCTTCGCGCTGCGCAGGAAGCCGAGCTCCGCACCAGCATTGCCGAGATGGTCTACGAGGGTCGAATTCGAGCAGGTTTGAGCCAGACCCGTCTGGCTGAACTCGTCGGAACCCGGCAGTCGGTGATCTCCTCTTTGGAGAATGGTGCACAGATTCCGCAGATCACTACATTGATGAGAATCGCGGAGGCACTCGAAAGCCCTCTCGAACTTCGTATTGGCGCCATGAGCTTTACTCACGCACCTCTGGCATCCTAGAGATATGG
>JBEGKV010000129.1:0-5304 GCA_041183925.1 Actinomycetota bacterium | reverse complement strand
ATGACTTTCCCAGCACGCTGGGACTCAACACGCTCATTTCTCCTTTGCGTGTTCGCGGAATGACCGGAATGCTCTGGCGGATGAAGCGACAGATTCGTGTGAAAACTGCTGCGTAATGCGTGAAAGTTCTGTCCACTCCGACCAGGAGCTGCAACGCATCTACGCCTGGCCTCAGACGCAATGCTTCCGACTCAATCTCTTGGTCACTCCAGAAGGAATTGCAGGCCAGGACGGAACATCACTATCCCTCACGAGCGCTGAGGACCGTCGTCTGCTGCGAACGATACGCGCAGAAGCAGATGTAGTAATTGTGGGTGCGGAATCCGTCCGGGCTGAAGGATGGTTTTTACCCCCTCACGGAAGACTGATTGTGTTGTCGGCCTCAGGGAAGCTTCCCTGGGAAACGTGTCCAGATTCCTCTCGAGTGTTTGTAGCACCTAGTGCCTCGGCCATTGTCCATAATGTGACGTCTTCAGAAACCAAAATTCTGTGTGAAGGTGGCCTCATCTCTGCAGAATTGATTTCTGAACGAATAGGTTTCGATGAGGTTGCTCTTTCGACGGAGGGACTAGAAATTCCATCAGAGTTGGACTTTCTTCACCTTGACGGCGAATTCACCCAGGTATCGGGATTGGTCGACACCTCTCATCACATGACTTTCCGTTTTTGGCGGCGAGCCGTGGGGAGCCGCTCCTAGCTGGACTTTAGGGTCAGAGTGTGACTAATGAGCAGAGCCTTCCGGAGGCGTTTCGCCTAGCGGTGAAGAGCATTTCTGCGGTCACTTTCCGTGATGAACTTACCGTTCGCGAAATAGCATCTCCTGCCGGTGTTGCTCCCTACAGCTTTGCTCTCGCCGCGGATGTGCTCATCGCCGAACACGAACACGAATCTCAGCGAACACGAATCTCAGCACGGGACAGGTCGATTCATCCTGCTCTACGACCCCGCGGAGCCAGAGTCGTGGGGTGGCCCATTTCGTGTGATTCTAGAAGCCGATATCGGACTTGACCCTTTCTTAGCCAATGTCGCATGGTCGTGGCTGGTTGATGCTCTTGAAAATCGAGAAGCTCATTACTTCAACGCTTCTGGCACAGCAACGAGAATTCTTTCGACGGGCTTTGGCGAATTAGCTGATGCCGGAGATGGGGCTCAGATAGAACTTCGCGCGTCCTGGTCACCTGCCACCGCCGAAATGGGCGATCAGGCAGATGCCTGGGGTGAACTGTTGTGCATGTTGGCCGGACTTCCCCCCACAGCAGACGCTGTCAGCTTGGCTGCCCGCCGCAGGGAGCGTGGTTAACGTTCGCGTTATCGCTTCGCCCGAAGAGTTCCTGGAAGCATGCGCTGTCATTTCAGCTGGCACAGGGCCTCTCGCCATTGATGCTGAGCGTGCCTCAGGATTTACCTACTCACAACGGGCATACCTGATCCAGGTTCACCGCCGTGAAGCAGGAACGTTCTTATTCGACCCTCCTGCAATCGGTGACAT
Source organism: Actinomycetota bacterium (assembly GCA_041183925.1). GTDB lineage: Bacteria > Actinomycetota > Actinomycetes > Actinomycetales > Microbacteriaceae > Aurantimicrobium. The sequence continues at coordinate 3,815 of JBEGKV010000129.1, read as the reverse complement.
GTCAGCGCTCTATGAACAGAATGCAGACCAAGAGTGGGTTCTTCACGCTGAGCCAAGATCTTGCATGTTTACGCGAAGTAGGGATCTCTCCCCAACGAATCTTCGACACAGAACTTTCTGCCCGACTCTTAGGTATGGAACGCGTTGGACTCGGACCAGTAGTCGAGGCTCTGTTGGGTATTCATCTGGCCAAAGAACACAGCGCTGCAGACTGGTCCACACGACCACTGCCTGAGTCCTGGCTCACTTATGCTGCTCTGGATGTTGAACTTCTTGTCGATGTTCGCGATGAAATAAACAAATTGACGTGGGCGCACGAAGAGTTTCAGGCAACTCTGGACAAGCCTGAAAAACCAGTAAGCGCAGAACCATGGCGACGCATATCTGGCTTACACACTCTGCGCTCCCCCACACAGCTTGCTGTTGCACGCGCGCTGTGGAATGCACGTGATGCTGTCGCACAAGCTAAGGACGTGTCTCCGGGACGCCTCATCCCCGATGGCTCTATCGTGGCTGCTGCTAGAACTCAACTCACGTCCAAATCAGATTTAGCGCACCTCAAAGAATTCAATGGCCGCGCCAGCAGAAGCATGATTGACACATGGTGGGACGCCGTCCTGCTCGGTCTCCAGGACGAACAACTCCCGGTGATGCGTGTTCCAAGCGATACGCTCCCTCCCCCACGTGCATGGGTCGATCGCAAACCAGAAGCTCTCGAACGCCTTCAGACGGCGAGGGAAAAACTGGCTGTTCACGCAGAAGAATTGGGAATGCCTGTTGAAAATCTGCTCACGCCAAGTATTTTGCGTGAGCTGGCATGGTCACCACCTGAGCCCATTACAGTGGTCAGCGTCAGCGCTGCCCTGAAGAAACATGGGGCTCGTGCCTGGCAAATTGCTCAAACGTGCGCGCTTATCAGTAACGCGTTTGTGGAAGCAGACCAAAAAGTCCCCGAGGAAGCTCCCGTTTCTTCGTAGGGAGTCACAGCGGGGTTTCACAGCCGAATCTCACGAATTAGCATCAAGATAGCAATGACGCATCGAGAGGACATCATGACTGCCGGAAATCGTGTCGTATTTGTCGACGGAGTGAGAACTCCTTTTGGACGTGCTGGCGAAAAAGGAATGTATTGGAACACTCGCGCCGACGACCTCGTCGTCAAAGCGATGATGGGCCTCATCGAAAGGAACCCTGCTGTTCCGCTCGACAATATTGATGAAGTGGCTATTGCTGCCACTACGCAGCAAGGTGATCAAGGCCTGACTCTGGGCCGCACCGCCGGAATATTGGCCGGACTGCCACGTCACGTTCCTGGATATGCCATTGATCGGATGTGTGCCGGAGCGATGACAGCGGTCACAGCTACGGCTGGTGGTATCGCTATGGGAGCGTATGACATCGTGATTGCCGGTGGCGTCGAACACATGGGGCGACACCCTATGGGATTCGGGGCTGACCCCAACCCTCGCTTTTTATCAGAACGCATCGTGAGCGCTGATGCTCTCAACATGGGTGCCACAGCAGAACGTCTTCATGACCGTTTCCCCGCGCTGACTAAGCAACGCGCTGATGCCTACGCCCTCCGTTCACAGCAAAAAGTTGCCGCCGCCTATGCGGCAGGCCACATTCAGGACGATCTCATCCCCATTTCAGCCAAGACACCCGCCGGCTGGACGCTTGCTGCTGTCGACGAAGCTCCACGTCCTGAAACGACCTTGGAGGGCTTGGCCGCTCTCAAGACACCTTTCCGCCCCCACGGGCGAGTCACCGCAGGTAATGCCAGTGGACTCAATGATGGCGCAACAGTGTGCATGCTGGCGAGTGAAAAAACTGCGACCGAACTGGGCCTGTCGATCAAAATGTCGATGGTCTCCTTTGCTTTTGCTGGTGTCGAGCCGGAGGTGATGGGCATCGGTCCTGTTCCCGCAACGGAAAAGGCCTTGCGTAAGGCAGGACTCGATATTTCAGACATCGGTTTATTCGAAGTCAATGAGGCCTTTGCGGTTCAAGTTCTTGCCTTCTTAGATCATTTTGGTATTGCTGACGATGACCCCCGGGTCAATGAATATGGCGGTGCGATTGCACTGGGCCACCCTCTGGCAAGCAGTGGTGTGCGTCTGATGATTCAGCTTGCACACCAGTTCGAGCGTCACCCTGAGGTTCGGTTCGGGCTGACAACAATGTGTATTGGCCTCGGCCAAGGTGGCACAGTTATTTGGGAAAACCCCCACTGGAACGGAGCCCGCTAATGTCCCAGTACGACGCGATTGATTTCACCGATCTTCTCGCCCTGAGCGACGCGGAGGTTATTACTCACAGCTTTGTTCAGGATGTTTCCTTACCCAGCGGCAAAATACTTGCACTCATCACGCTCGATAACGGCATGGATTACAAGCGACCAAATACCCTTGGGCCACAGAGTTTGCTTGAATTCGATCGCCTTCTGGTTGCACAGAGCGACCGGGCTGCTGCAGGAGAAATCCACGGCGTTGCTGTAACTGGTAAAGAATTTATTCTTGCCGCAGGAGCAGATCTCAGTCGGGTCAGCGATGTGCCTAACAAAGCAATGGCGGTCAAGCTTGCCCAGCTCGGACATCGGGCACTAGGGCGATTAGATCAACTAGGGGTCCCCTCGTTCGTATTCATCAACGGCCTAGCCTTGGGTGGTGGGCTTGAGATTGCACTCAATGCCAACTACCGCACGATTGATGCCAACGCCAGCGCAGTCGCACTTCCAGAAGTATTTCTCGGACTGATTCCTGGTTGGGGTGGCGCCTACTTGCTTCCCAACTTGATCGGCATTGAGAATGCACTCAAAGTCATCATTGAAAACCCACTCAAGAACAACCGCATGCTCAAACCGAAGGATGCTCTGGAGCTAGGTATTGCGGATGCGATGTTTGGTTCAGCTCGTTTCCTCGAGGAGTCGATTCTCTGGGCAGATGCAGTTCTCAACGGCCAACCCGTTTCTCGCCCCAACCAGCCGGGCAAAGTAGAGCGCTTGGCCAAGTGGAATCTGGCTGTCAATATTGCTCGAAAGAGCGTCGAAGAAAAACTTGGCACCGTTGCCAAATCTCCCTACGTGGCCCTTGAACTCTTGGAACAGGCCCGCAAGGTTGATAAAGAAGCAGCATTTGCCCGGGAAGACGAAGCAATAGCAAGCCTGATTGTGGGCGATCAATTCCACGCCTCCATGTATGCCTTCGACTTGGTGCAAAAGAGAGCTAAGAAACCTGCGGGCGCTCCTGACTCTTCTTTAGCTCGCCCCGTGGGCAAGGTTGGCGTTATCGGCGCAGGACTGATGGCCAGACAATTCGCTCTGCTTTTTTATCCACGCGGAGATTCAGTCCACGCACGACAAAGGTCGCATCAGTTCAGATGAAAACCAACGCCTGCAGGCGCTCGTCAGCGGAACTACTAACCCTGCCGACTTTTCAGATGCTGACTGGGTGATCGAAGCAGTATTTGAAGAACTCTCGGTCAAACAGGATGTGTTTGCGGCGATTGAGCCTCACCTGGCAGAAGACGCCATTCTTGCCACCAACACATCGAGCCTCTCTGTGAACGACATCGGTGCCAAGCTCACGCATCCAGAACGACTGGTGGGATTCCACTTCTTCAATCCCGTGGCTGTGATGCCGCTGGTTGAAGTCGTTAATGCCCCTATGACAAATGACGTCACGGTGGCAACCGCGATGGCTATTGCTAAAGAACTGGGCAAGGCGGCTGTCATGACGACAGACTCCCCCGGTTTTGTGGTCAACCGCTTGCTTGCCCGCCTTCTGGGTGAAGCAATGCACGCTGTGGACTTGGGC